>DATCRO010000528.1:0-9337 GCA_036569025.1 Burkholderiaceae bacterium | reverse complement strand
GCTACGCCGTGCGCGTGCGTGTCGTCACCGACGGCCAGGTGGTCGTCGAGGGGGACCGGCTGAGCATCCGCGGCGCCCGCCATGCGTTGCTGCTGGTTGCCGGCGAGACGAGCTACCGACGGTTCGACGACGTGAGTGGAGACCCGGTGGCCGCGGTACGCGATCGCACGGAAGTCGCCGCGTCGAAGGGCCTGGACACGCTGATGGCCGAGCACCTGGCGAGCCACCGGGCGCTGTATCGTCGAATGACGCTTCGGCTGGGCAAGCCCTCGGCAGCGGCGCCCCCCACGGACCGGCGAATCCGTCCGCCTTCGGACCCGCTGGAGCCGGACTTCGCCGTGCTCTACCTGAACTACGCGCGCTACCTGCTCATCTCCTCCTCGCGGCCCGGCGGCCAGCCGGCCAACCTGCAGGGTCTCTGGAACGAGGGCAACAACCCGCCCTGGGGCAGCAAGTACACGATCAACATCAACACCGAGATGAACTACTGGCTGGCAGGTCCGGCCAACCTGCACGAGTGCGTCGAGCCCCTGCTGCGGATGGTCGAGGACCTGGCCGTCACCGGCGCAAGAACGGCGCGGCTGCAATACGGCGCCAGGGGCTGGGTGGCCCATCACAACACCGATCTGTGGCGGGCCACGGCGCCGATCGACGGGCCGATGTGGGGCCTCTGGCCGATGGGCGGCGCGTGGCTGTGCCTGTCCCTCTGGGACGAATTCCACTACGGGCAGGACGACGCGCTGTTGAGGCGCCTCTACCCGCTGATGCGAGGCGCGGCCGAATTCTTCCTCGATACGCTGGTGGAGGATCCCGAGGGGCGCGGGTTGGTGACGTCACCGTCGATCTCGCCGGAGAACGCGCATGGGGCTGGCGTGGCGATCTGCGCCGGGCCGGCCATGGACAGGCAGATCCTGCGCGACCTGTTTGCCGCCGTGCTCGATGCGCAGCGGCGCTGTGGCGTCGCGGACGACGCGTTTGCCGAGTCCGTGAGTCGCGCACGCGCCCGGCTGCCGGCCGACCGGATCGGCGCGCAGGGCCAGCTCCAGGAGTGGCTGGACGATTGGGATGCGCAGGCGCCGGACCAGCGGCATCGCCATGTCTCGCATCTCTATGGCTTGTTCCCCAGCGATCAGATCAACGTTCGAGACACGCCGGCGCTGGTGCGCGCGGCCAAGACGACGCTGAACACCCGAGGTGACCTGTCCACGGGATGGGCGACGGCTTGGCGGCTGGCGCTGTGGGCGCGCCTGGGCGACGGCCAGCGCGCGCTGGGCATCCTGCAGGGGCTGCTGAGCACGGAAAGAACCTATCCCAACCTGTTCGACGCCCATCCGCCGTTCCAGATCGACGGCAATTTCGGCGGCGCCGCGGGCATGCTCGAAATGCTGGTGCAGTCCTGGGGCGGCGAGATCAGGCTGCTCCCGGCACTCCCGGCCGCGTGGCCCGAAGGCGAACTGCGGGGCGTGCGCGCCCGCGGCGGCGTGGAAATCGACCTGGCATGGTCGAAAGGCCGCCTGACCCGCGCGGCGTTGCGGGGCCGCCCCGGCGCCGTACTGCGCGTGCGACACGCGGGCGGCCTGATGACGCTCGCCCTCGATGCCGAGGGGAAAGCGCAATGGCCGCCCAGGCGCCCCGCGCGCACGCACTCGGCGAAACGGACGTGAGCCGCCGAGTCGGCCCACGCTCAGCGCCGCATCGCGGCATCGCATGAGCTCAGGCACACCATGTTCATCACCAAGCCAATGAAGAAGACCCTGGCGGCCTGCCTGCTCGCGCTGGCCACGCTTCAAACCGTCCTGGCCCAGGGCGCCGACGGCCATCCGGACTGGCCGGGCGCAGGGCAACTGTTCGTCGGTACCTGCTACCAGCCGGTGGACCGCAGCCTGGAACAGGTGAAGCGCGACGTCGCCCTGATGAAGCAGGCCGGCTTCAAGGTCGTGCGAATGGGCGACCTGTCCTGGGACTACTTCGAGCCGCAGGAGGGCCGGTTCGACTTCCGTCACTTCGACGCGGTGATGAACGAGATGCAGGCCGCCGGCATCAAGGTCATCCTCGACATTCCCGGCCTTCCGGCGCCGACGTGGCTGCACCACAAGTACCCGGGCGTCGACATCGTCAACCAGGCTGGCACGCGCCTGGCACCGGCCGAGCGCTACATGGACGATATCGGCGACCCGGACTACCGCCGCCTGGCCATCCGCATGGCCGACACGCTGACCCGGCGCTACGCCCGGCACCCGGCGCTGCTGGCCGTGGGGTACGACAACGAGATCGGCAACGGGTTCATGTCGTACTCCGAAGCCGACCGCAAGCGCTTCATCGCCTGGCTGAAGAAGCGGTACGGCAGCCTCGAGGCGTTGAACAAGGCCTGGGCCACGCAGCGCTGGTCGCGCCGCATCGGCCAGTGGGATGAGGTCCGACTTCCCTATGGCGACGGACCTGGCCCGGCCGAGCGCTACCTCGACCTGCGGCGCTTCTGGTCGGACATCACGATCGCGACCCTCACCGACCTGGAGGCCGTGCGCAAGAAGAACACGCCCGACACGCCCACGCTTTCCAACTACTGGGACTGGGCGGACCGCAAAGGCTTCGACTACCTGGGCAGCTATCGGCGGCACACCACCTACGGCGCGATGGGGTTCTATGCCGGCGACGCCCTGGACGGCGGCTGGCAGGCAGCGCTCATCAAGGGCGGCATGAGCACGCCGACCTGGTTCAACGAATTCGCCGCCGGCGGCGGCGGTTCCTACGGCAGCAGGGGCTGGTCGCGCATGTGGGCCCACTTCGTGCTCTTGATGGGCGGCCAGGCCGCGGTCGCCTGGACGTTCAACAGCCACCTCGGCGGCGAGGAGCAGGCGTTGATGGGGCTCATCGACCATGACGACCGCCCTTCATGGAAGCTCGCGGAGTGGGCCCGCATCGCCAGCGACTACGCCAGGCTCGAGAAGCTCGGCTTCCCTCGCAAGGTCGAGCCCAAGGTGGCCATCGCGTACTCGTTCGAGAACACCGCGGCGTACAGCGCCCCGGGTCCCAGCAACACCTCGCGCCAGTACCTGAAGACGCCCTATCTGGTCCAGGCCCACGGCGCCTTCGAGCCGCTGCTCAAGGACAACGTCGACGTCGCGGTCATCAAGCTGTCGTACGAGGATCTGAGCCGCTACCGACTGATCGTGGTGCCGGGCATGTACCTGCTCGACGAGGCCTCCACGGACGCGCTGCGCAAGTTCGTCGCCGATGGCGGCACCGTGGTCATGACGGCGCAATCGGCCAAGGTGGACGGCCACGACCAGTGGCACGCCACGCCGCTTCCCGGGGGCCTGACCGATGTCTTCGGCCTGCGCACCAACGAGTTCTACGACGCCGCCGGCACGCTCGAGATCGGCGGCGAGCAGGTCGAGGGCACGATCGAGCACTATGAAGTATTGGAGCCGTCCACCGCCCAGGTGATGAGCCGCTTCAGCAACCTCGAGGGGATGCCGCCGGCGATCACCGTCAACCGCTTCGGCAAGGGGCGCGCGATCTACGTCGCGACGCCCGCACAGCCGCAGATCATGCGGCCCCTCTACCGCCAGCTGTACGCGCAGCTCGGCATCGAACCCGGCCCCAGGACGCCTGACGGCGTATTCGCACGCGCCGTCGATGGACGCGTTCTTTATGTGAACACCAACAATGCGCCGGTCGACGTGGCGATCGACGGCGCGATGAAAGGCGTGCTCGGTGGCCAGCGCTGGGACGGCAGCCTGCGGCTGGAGGCGCGTGGAGTCGAGCTGCTCGAGCGTTGACGGGACAGGCTCGACACTAGGGTACGCTGAGCATCTGTTCCTACTGACCGATCGCTCATCGCATGGCCTGGCACGCTCGTCTCGACCTGGACTATCGAACGGATTCCAACGGCAGCGCCGGCTCGACGCGCACCTGCGTCGACTTCCGCCATGACGGGCCGCTGCGCATCCTCAAGAGCCTGCATCCCGAGGGCGAGGCCGTCTGCCATTCCGTGATCGTGCATCCACCCGGCGGCATCGTCGGCGGCGACACGTTGGACCTGTCGATCGGACTCGCACCGCGAACGCACGCACTGCTGACGACGCCGGGCGCAACGCGCTTCTACCGCAGCAGCGGAGCGCGGGCGGCCCAGGTCGTCGACGCACGCGTCGCCGACGGTGCACGGCTCGAGTGGCTGCCGCTCGAAACCCTGGTGCACTCGGGCGCGCTGGCGGACAACCGGCTGCGCTTCGACCTGGCGCCGGGCGCCGAGATGATCGGCTGGGACTGCGTCGCCCTGGGCCTGCCCGCCGCCGAAGCGCCCTTCCTCCGCGGCGACTACCGGCATGACATCGCCTTGTCGGCCGCCGGCCGGCCACGCTGGCTGGAACGCGGGCGCACGGCCGCCACCGACCTGGCGTTGCTGGACGGCCCCTGCGGCTGGGCCGGCCATCGCGCGCTCGGCACCCTCTGGTTCGCGGCCGGTGCGCAGATGTCCGACGAGCGCCGCGAGGCGCTGCTCCACATCGCGCGCGATGTCGCCGCGGCCCATTCGCTCGCAGCCACGGTGGGCGCGACGGCCCCCCAGGCCGAAGTGGTGGTCGTGCGCATGCTCGCGCCGCGCATCGAGCCCGCGTTCGAGCTGATGACGCAGATCTGGAAGCGCTGGCGCACGTTCGCATGGACGCTGGCGCCCTGCCCCCCGCGGGTCTGGCGTACATGAGCGGCTGACGGGACGTGCGGGCGCGGCCGACGTGCTCGCATCGTTCACACGGACATCAATGCCCTCACCCCGTCCGCCGCCATCGTGGAACCATCTCCGCGAGCGACGATCTCGCCCCGCTCCATCACGATGTAGCGATCGGCCAGTTCCGCGGCGAAGTCGTAGTACTGCTCCACGAGCACGATGGCCATCGTCTTGCGGTCGGCCAGCCTGCGGATCACGCGTCCGATGTCCTTGATGACCGACGGCTGGATCCCCTCGGTGGGCTCGTCCAGCAGGAGCAGGTCGGGCCCCGGCGCGAGCGCGCGCGCGATCGCCAGTTGCTGCTGCTGGCCACCCGAGAGATCGCCGCCGCGCCGGTCGCGCATCTGCGCCAGCACCGGGAACAGGTCGAACAGCTCGGCGGGCACGTCCTCCCGTGCCGGCCGCGAGGCCAGTCCCATTCGCAGGTTGTCCATGACCGTCAGGCGGCCGAAGATCTCGCGGCCCTGGGGCACGTAACCGGCGCCGCGGCGCACCCGCTCGTAGGGGGCGAGTCCCGCGAGCTCGTGTCCGCCGAGCCGGATCGAGCCGGCACGCACGGCGACGACCCCCATCAGGCTCTTGAGCAGGGTCGTCTTGCCCACGCCGTTGCGGCCGAGGATGACCGTGACTTCGCCGGCCCGCGCCTCGAACGAGACATCGCGCAGGATGTGCGAGCCGCCGTAGTATTGATTGAGGGATTCGACCTCGAGCATCTATCGTCCCAGGTAGACGTCGATCACCTGCGGATTGGCCTGCACGTCCGCGAGCGTGCCCTCCGCGAGCACCGCACCCTCGTGCAGCACCGTCACCTTGCGATGGCCCTGCGTCAGCAT
Organism: Burkholderiaceae bacterium; assembly: GCA_036569025.1. Classification (GTDB taxonomy): domain Bacteria; phylum Pseudomonadota; class Gammaproteobacteria; order Burkholderiales; family Burkholderiaceae_C; genus Scleromatobacter. Next base: position 3,775 of record DATCRO010000528.1, on the reverse strand, counting down.
CCCGACGAACTTCATGTCGTGCTCGACCACCACCAGCGAATGCTTGCCGGCGAGCGCCAGGAAGAGCTCGGCCGTGCGTTCGGTTTCCTCGTCGGTCATGCCCGCGACCGGTTCGTCCAGCAGCAGCAGCACAGGCTCCTGCGCCAGCAACATGCCGATCTCCAGCCACTGCTTCTGCCCGTGCGACAGCAATCCCGCGATGCGTCTCGCCTCAGGCAGCAGATGAACCACCTCCAGGATCTCGGCGATGCGCTCGCGCTGCAGCGGCGTCACGCGCGCCGTCAGCGCCGCGCGCACACCCCGGTCGGCCGCCAGCGCCAGCTCCAGGTTCTCGAACACGGACAACTGCTCGTAGACGGTCGGCTTCTGGAACTTGCGGCAGATGCCGGCGCGCACGATCTCGGGTTCGCGCAGTCGCAAAAGGTCGATGTTGCTGCCGAAGTGCGCATGGCCGGCGTCGGGACGGGTCTTGCCGGTGACGACGTCCATCATCGTCGTCTTGCCGGCGCCGTTGGGGCCGATGATGCAACGCAGCTCGCCGACGTCGATCGCCAGGGACAGCTCGTTGAGCGCCTTGAACCCGTCGAAGCTGACGCTGATCGCATCCAGGTACAGCGCCACGCCGTGCGCGAAGTCGGGCACGCGAGGCTGCAGCACGCGGCCGAAGCTCGCGCCGCCCGAGGGCGCGGCCGCCTCTCGCGCATGCGCGCGCTCGAGGACGGCGATGCCCTGCTCCATCAGTTCCGGCGTCACCGCGTCTCCTCCATGCCCTTCTCGCGCCGCAGGCTCGCCGCGATGCCCATCAGGCCACGCGGCAGGAACAGGGTCACCGCGATGAACAGCGCGCCGAGGAAATACAGCCAGAACTCGGGAAAGGCCTGGGTGAACCAGCTCTTGGCGCCATTGACGAAGAACGCGCCGAGGATGGGGCCCACCAGCGTGCCGCGTCCGCCGACGGCGCACCAGACGGCCATCTCGATCGACGCCGAGGGCGACATCTCGCTCGGGTTGATGATGCCCACCTGCGACACGTACAGCGCGCCGGCGACGCCGCACATGGCGGCCGACAGCACCCAGATCGCCAGCTTGTAGCGCAGCGGGTCGTAGCCGGTGAACATCACCCGGCTCTCGGCGTCGCGGATGGCCTGCAGCACGCGCCCGAACTTCGAGTTGACGATCGCACGGGCAAGCAGCCAGAAGCCCAGCAGCGTGCAGCCGGTGACGACGAACAGCGCCATGCGCGTCGACGGCAACGCGATCGGCACGCCCGCGATGCGCTTGAAGTCGGTGAAGCCGTTGTTGCCGCCGAAGCCCGTCTCGTTGCGGAAGAACAGCAGCATCGCGGCGAAGGTCAGGGCCTGCGTGATGATCGAGAAGTACACGCCCTTGATGCGCGAGCGGAACGCGAACCAGCCGAACACACCCGCGACCAGCGCGGGCACCGCGACCACGAGGACCAGCTGGAACGCGAGCGAGGCGCTGCCCGCCCAGGTCCAGGGCAACTCCTTCCAGTCCAGGAACACCATGAAGTCGGGCAGGTCGCTGCGATAGTTGCCGTCGTGGCCGATCTGGCGCATGAGATACATCCCCATCGCGTAGCCGCCCAGCGCGAAGTACAGGCCGTGGCCCAGCGAGAGAATGCCGGTGTAGCCCCAGATCAGGTCCATCGCCAGCGCGCAGATCGCGTAGCACATGATCTTGGCGATGAGCGCGACGCCCCAGTCGCCCAGATGCAGCATGTGGCCCGAGGGCACGAGCAGGTTGAGCACGGGCACGACCGCCGCGACCAGCAGCAGCGTTCCCGCCACGGCCGTCCAGCCGCGCGCGCCGAGAAGCAGGCCACGACGCGCCTCGGGCAGCAGGTGCACGGGCCGCACGGGCTTCACCTCGGGACTCATGACTCGGCGCTCCGGCCCTTGAGGGCGAACAGGCCCTGCGGACGTTTCTGGATGAACACGACGATGAAGACGAGCACGAGGATCTTGGCCAGCACGGCACCGGCGATGCCTTCGAGCGCCTTGTTCATCATGCCCAGGCCCAGGGCCGCCAGCACCGTGCCGGTCAGCTGTCCGACGCCGCCCAGCACCACGACCATGAAGGCGTCGACGATGTAGCCCTGCCCGAGGTCGGGCCCGACGTTGCCGACCTGGCTCAGCGCGCAGCCGGCCAGGCCGGCGATGCCGGCGCCCAGCGCGAACGCCATCGTGTCGGTGCGCGCCGTGTCGATGCCGGTGCACGCGGCCATGCGGCGGTTCTGCGTGACGCCGCGCACGAACAGCCCCAGTCGGGTCCGGCTGATCAACAGTCCGGTGGCGGCGAGCACGAGGAATGCGAAGACGATGATCGCGAGCCGGTTCCAGGGCAGCACGAGATTGCTCGCGACCGCGATGCCGCCGGACATCCACGACGGGTTCTCGACTTCGACGTTCTGCGCGCCGAAGAGCGTGCGCACGAGCTGCATCAGCACGAGGCTGATGCCCCAGGTCGCAAGAAGCGTTTCCAGCGGCCGGCCGTAGAGAAAGCGGATCACGCCCCGTTCCAGCACCGCGCCGACCAGCGCCGCGACGAGGAAGGACACGGGAATCGCGAGGATCAGGTAGGCGTCGAACCAGTGCGGCGCGTAGTGCCGGAACAGGTTCTGCACCAGCCAGGTGGCGTAGGCGCCGATCATCATCAGCTCGCCATGCGCCATGTTGATCACGCCCATCAGGCCGTACGTGATCGCCAGGCCGAGCGCGACGAGCAGCAGGATCGAGCCCAGGCTCAGGCCCGAGAACAACATGCCAAGCCGTTCGCCCCACGCGAGCCGGCCGTCGACCTGGGCGAGCGCTCGCGCGAGCGCGGCGCGCAGTTCGGGATCGCGCTCGGCGTCGGGCGCGAGGCGCGCCTGCAACAGCGCGCGCACGGCAGGTTCGTCGCTGCGCGAGAGGGCATCGATCGCCTGCTGCCGCTGCGCGCGGTCGGGCGCGGCGATCCGCACGGCGGCCCGGAGCCGGTCGAGCTGCCGCTTCGCATGTCCATCGGCTTCCGCCGCCCAGGCCTTGTCCAGCACCGGCAGCAGCGCGGGATCCGGATCCATCCTGGACAGCTCGTCGATCGCGGCATGGCGTTGCGCCGCGTCCCTGGACAGCAGGCGCAGGCCGCTCAGCGCCGCCTGGAGCGCGCCGCGCATGCGGTTGTTGTTGGTGACGTCTTCGGCGTCGTCCGGCAAGGCCGCCGGCGCGCCGGTGACGGCGTCGGTGACCTTGTCGTCGCGAACGACATAGACGCCGTTGGCGCCGGTCTTCACGGCGTCGTCCAGCAGCGCCTGCGCGAAAGCGGCGAGCCCCGGGTCGGCTCGTTCGACCGCGGCGTCGAGCGCCGCGATGCGGGCGTCGCCATCGCCGACCGCGATGGCGCGCGCCTGCGCGGCGTCGAGCGCGCAGGCGGGCATCGCGGCCGCGGTGCCCAACGCCGCGGCCAGCACGATCCGCACTCCCCGGGAAAGCCACTTGCGCATCGTCGCCGCTCCGTCAGCTCACTTCTTCTCGGGCTCGTCCTTCTTGCCCTTGTCCTCCGGGATGTACGGGCTCCAGGGCTGCGCCTTGATGGGCGCGGGCGTCTTCCACACCACGTTGAACTGGCCGTCCGCCTTGACCTCGCCGATGAAGACCGGCTTGTGCAGGTGGTGGTTCTTCGGATCCATCTCCAGCACGAAGCCGCTCGGGGCCTTGAAGGTCTGGCCGGCCATCGCCGCGATCACCTTGTCGGTGTCGGTGCTCTTGGCCTTCTCCAC
>DATCRO010000527.1:0-3178 GCA_036569025.1 Burkholderiaceae bacterium | reverse complement strand
GAACTGGACGGCCTCGTCGCCTGACGGCGCGCGTGCAGCGCCCGCCGTGACCGGCCGCACCACCCGGCGGCAACCGGTCTAGCCACGGCCCTCCATGGCGCATGGTCGGCACCGACATGGCGCGTGCGAGGCCAAGAAAAGGTCCTGAGAACCGTCGTCTCCCGGCCGGGCGCGCTCGCGCACGCGACGAACCGCTGCTTCAGCAGAGGCACGCTTCATGCTTTGCCTGGCGTGGTGCAACGAAGCACCCCTGAGGCGATCGGGCCCTGCCGCCGCGCAAGCGCGCCCGTGATCGTCGCCCGGCGCAATCCGGCCGTCCGCGCGATCGCCCTGCCAACTCGTCCCTGTCGTCCGCGCCGCGCGCGACGTCACCCCCATTCACGTTCACGCCGTGCCGCCACTGCACGTAGGCGGCATTCATCCGTCGCTTGCCTTTCGAAAGCACCGCATGTTCACAGATGCATGTCTCCGGCGCTCCCGCCGCCACCACATCCTGCCTGCCTGGCGTCCCGACCGTCCCCGTCTCGGCGGGAGCGCGGCATGAGGCGGCGCGACTGCCTCGCGGTCATCGCGTCGACCCTGGCGAGCGGCACGGTCCTGGCCGACACGCACGAGATGGCCGAGGCCATCAACAAGGCGGGCCGGCAGCGCATGCTGAGCCAGCGCCTGGCCAAGAGCTACATGGCCCGCGGGCAGGACGTCGACAGCGGGCTGGCGGACAGGACGCTCGACGCCTCGATGTCGATGTTCGAGCGGCAACTGGGCGAGCCCAGGTCACTCGCATTCCAGGGCGGAGTCGCCGACGCCTTGCGCCGCCTGGAGGCCAGTTGGCGGCCCTACCGCGCCGCATTGACGGCCGGGCCGCCGGACCGCACTCGCGCGCCTGCGGTGCTCTCGTGCGCTGCCGACGTGCTCGCACGGGCCCAGGAATGCACGGCGTTGCTGGTGGCAATGTCCGGCCAGGCGATCGGGCGCTGCGTCGATACCAGCGGACGCCAGCGGATGCTGAGCCAACGCATCGCCCTGCTCTATCTCAGCTCGAGCTGGGGACTGGAAGGCGCCTCCGCGCAGGCCGAGATCGCGAGCGGCAGCGCGAAGTTCGCGGCTGCACAGGCCGCCCTCCTGTCGGCGCCCGAGAGCACGGCCGCGATCCGGGACCAGCTCGCGCTGGCCAATCAGCAGTGGACGTTCTTCGGCGCCGCGCTGCGGGGCTTGCGCCCGGGCGTGGCGGACCCGGAGGCGATGAGCCACGTGTTCACGACCAGCGAGCGCATCCTGGAGGTGATGGAGGATGTGACGGGCCAGTACGCGAAATCGGGCTGAGGCCAAGGCCGCCCGCCGGCCGCCGGGTCATTGCTCCGGCGCCGCCACGATCCATTCGATCGAGTCGTTCACCCCGCCGCCGGTGGCGGTGAGGTGGTGGACCCCGGGCGGCAGCTTTACGTCTTCCCAGGTCGCGACGCGGTTCGATGCACGGCGCGATCCCAGGCTCGCACCGTCGACAGCAAGCGTCACCTCGTCCAGGTTCGTGTAGACCTTGACGTTCGAGCCGGCCCCGGCACGCGGCGCGGCGCGGCGATCGGCAAGGTGCAGCATGGGCCTGGAGCTCCAGTTGGCCTGGTACCAGTACCACGCATCCTTGCGGATCCGCCTGTCGTACGTCGCCAGGCCCTTGTCGTTGACGCCCCGTCGATCGCCTTCATCGCGGCCGGCGGAAGGCAGGTCGAATGCGACCCACACGAACGTGCCCCACAACCACGGGCGCGCGCTGAGCTGGCGCCAATAGGCCTCGTGGAACAGCGCCTGGTACTGCTCGGGATGCCAGTGGCTCGCCGGTACCGGACGCGCCGGCGGCTCCTCCTGTTGAAGCACGCTGGCTCCGGCGCCATATTCGCTCACGGCGATGGCTCGCCCGGGCCGGGCCGCGTGCAAGCGGTCGGCCCAGGGCCCGATGTCGGCCACCTGGCCGTCGTACCAACCGTAGTAGCGGTTGTATGCGATCACGTCGGTCTGCCGCGTCAGCGGGTCGTCGTCGGCGGCGCAGCAATGCGCGTAGCTCGTGAGTCGATGCGGATCGAGCGCCTTGGCCTCGCGCTGCAAGTCCGCGAGAAGCGCATGGCTTGCCGCGTCGGACTTGTAGACCTCGTTGCCCAGGCCCCAGATCAGCACCGACGGATGGTTGTAGTTCTGCTTGACCAGTTCGCGCAGTTGCTGGCTGAGATTGGCCCGGAACGCGCTGCTCTCGTCCATGGACGAGTTCAGCGGAATCTCGGTCCAGACGACGAATCCCGACTTGTCGGCGTCGTCATAGGCGCGTTGGGGATGCTGGAAGTGGACGAGCCTCAATCCCGTCACGCCGAGTTCGCCGAGCGCCTCGAAATCCTCGTCCACCTGGGCGTCGGTGACGGCCAGGCCGTGGCCGGGGCGGCCACTGTGGAACAGGTCGACGCCGTGCACGGCGTAGGGCTGGCCGTTCAGGACGAGGCCCCGGACCGGATCGATGGAGAACTCGCGGATTCCGACGGGCACGTCCACCACGTCGGCGACGGCGCCGCGGTACAGCACTTCCACTCGCAACCTGTAGAGCGCCGGGTCCTCCACGCCTTGCCACAGTCGAGGGTGCGGCACCGACAAGGCCTGCCTGATCGTCCGAATGCCGGCAGGCCCTGCGGCGACACGTGTCGACGAGCGAACGACCCGGCGCCCGCGCGCATCCAGCAGCGTCCAGCGAACATGCATGCTCCCGCGGGCCCCGTCGGGAACGCACAGCCGCGCCCGGGCCGCAAGCTCCGCGCGATCCGGCGCGACCCTGCCTGCAGCGACATAGACTCCCGGCCCGCCATCGTCCAGCAGATCGAAATGGACAGGGCGCACGGTCACGAGCTCGACGGTCCGGTACAGCCCGCCGAACACCGTGAAGTCCCCGCCCAGCGGGGCCACGCGGTTGGAGGGTGCATTGTCGACACGCACGGCGACGGCGTTGCGGCCCGCATGCAGCCACCGGCCGACGTCGAAGCGGAATGCGCCGTAGCCGCCTTCGTGGTGTCCCGCCGGATGGCCGTTGACCCAGACGTCCGTGACCAGCGCCGCGCCGTCGAACTGCAGGAAGCGCCTTGCCGCGACGGGAGCTGGCGGCAGCAGCAACTCGTGGCGGTACCAGCCGGGGCCGCGGTAGTAG
>DATCRO010000526.1:0-5391 GCA_036569025.1 Burkholderiaceae bacterium | reverse complement strand
GGTAGGTGTAGAGCAGCTGGCCGGGACGCAGCATCGCGCACTCCTGCGGCTGCGGCTCCTTGACCTTGACGACCATGTCGGCCTTGCGAACACCTCCTGCGCACTGTCGACGATCGTCGCACCCGCCGCGCGGTACTGGGCGTCGTCCAGGCCGATGGCCGCGCCCGCGCCGGCCTGCACCATCACGGCGTGGCCGTGCGCGACGAACTCGCGCACGCTGGCCGGCGTCAGGCCGACTCGGTACTCGTGGTTCTTGATTTCCTTCGGAACGCCGATCTGCATGCTTGTCTCCGGTTGGATGAATTCGTGGTCGATCCAGCGTAGGCCGGCCCAGGGAAAGTGTGAAGATTCATCGAAATTGCAGCGATTACAGTAGCGTTGCTTATGAACCTGCTGGATCCCGCCGCACTGGAATCGCTGGCCGCCCTCGCGGAGGCCGGCAGCTTCGAGCGCGCGGCGCAGCTGCTGTCGATCACGCAGTCGGCCGTCTCGCAACGGCTGCGCGCGCTCGAGACGCAGGTGGGCCAGCTGCTGGTGGTGCGCTCGCGCCCGCTGCGCATGACCGAGCCCGGCAAGGTGCTGCTGCGCTACGCACGCCAGCTGCAGGCGCTGCGCGCCGACGCCGCGCGCGAGCTCGGCGCCGCGCAGATGCGCGAGGAGCGCCTGCCCATCGCCATCAACGCCGACAGCCTGGCCACCTGGGTGCTGGGCGCGCTCGACGCGCTGGTGCACGCAGGCCAGCGCGAAGGCTACGGTCTGGAGCTGATCGTCGACGACCAGGACTTCACGCACGACCGGCTGCGCGAGGGCGAGGTGCTGGGCTGCGTGTCGACGGTGTCCATGGCGCTGCGCGGCTGCACCTGCCAGCCGCTGGGCCACATGCGCTACATCGCCGTCGCGAGCCCTGCGTTCGTCGAGCTCGCGATGCCCGGCGGCCTGAACGAGGCCAACTTCGCGCGCCTGCCCTTCATCGTGTTCAACCGCAAGGACGACATGCAGGCCCAGTGGGTGGCGCGCGCGATGGGCGTGCGCGATCCGCGCCTGAAGGAGCGCTTCGTCCCGTCCAGCGAGGCCGGCGCGCGCGCCGCGGTGATGGGCTGGGGCGTCGCGGTGATCCCCGAGCTGCTCGCCCGCGCGCACCTCGATGCGGGCGCGCTGGTGGCGATCCGCCCCGAGGTCACGATCGACGTCGCGCTGTACTGGCACCAGTGGAAGCTGGGCACCGGCATCGACGCGGCCGACGGCAATGCACCGATCGCGCGTTCGGGCCTGATGGAGCAGATCGGCCAGGCGCTGATCGCCGGCGCGCGCGCGGCGCTGCTGCCGCCCTGAACACAACGACCTGACGCACCCATGCTGATCCTCGAGACCGACCGCCTGCGCCTGCGCTGGTTCAACGACACCGCCGCCGACGCCGACTTCCTGCGCGCCCTGCTCAACGACCCCGGCTGGCTCGCCAACATCGGCGAGCGCAACGTGCGCACGCGGCGCCAGGCGCGCCACTGGATCGCCACGCGCCACACCGCCGTCTACGGGCGCCTCGGCTTCGGCTTCTGGGCGGTCGAGCGCAAGTCCGACGGCGCGCTGATGGGCATGTGCGGGCTGATCAAGCGCGACACGTTGCTGGAGGTCGACGTCGGCTACGCGCTGATGCCCGCGTTCCGCGGCCAGGGCTATGCCCGCGAGGCCGCATCGGCCTGCGTGCGCTACGCCCACGACGTGCTGGGCATGCCCGAGGTCTGGGGCATCACGAACCCGGACAACGCCGCGTCCGCCATCGTGCTGCAACAGATCGGGCTGCGCGACGCCGGCATCACGCGGCTCGTCGGCAACGACTACGACACGTGGATGTTCAAGTCGCCGCGCGTCGAGCCGGGCGACGACCAGCGCCAGATCGACGCGCTGACCCGCCGCTTCCTGGCCGCGTTCACCAACCGCGGCGGCGTCATCCCGACCCTGCCCGCGCTGCCGCACTACTTCATGCTGGACGCCACCGTGCGCGTGGCCGACTCGCTCGGCACCGTCACGACCACGGGCGTGCACGGCTTCATCGCGCCGCGCGCCGAGCTGCTCGCGCGCGGCCGCCTCGTCGACTTCGAGGAGCACGAGACCGAATCGCGCACCGAGATCCGCGGCGCCATCGCGCAGCGCTGGCTGCGCTACGCCAAGCGCGGCACGCTCGACGGCCAGCCCTTCGAGGGCGCCGGCACCAAGGCCCTGCAGTTCGTGCGCACCGCGCGCGACTGGAAGATCGCCTCGCTGATGTGGACGGACGACATCACGCCGGGCGCCTGAACCGCCCCCGTTCGTCATCCTGCGCGAAGTCGCAGGATCCACCCCAGGCCATGTCGCCGGCCCCGGGCCGCGCCCGCGGATAATCGCCCCATGATTCGACTGATCGTCGGCCTCGGCAACCCCGGGGCGGAATACGAGGCCACGCGCCACAACGCGGGCTTCTGGTGGGTGGACCAGGCGGTGCGCCAGCTCAAGGGCTCTCTCGTGCACGACCCGAAGTACCACGGCTTCGTCGCGCGCGTGAACCGGCCCGAGGGCCCGGTGTGGCTGCAGCAGCCGCTGACCTACATGAACCTGTCGGGCAAGGCGGTGGCGCCGCTCGCGCGCTTCTTCAAGATCCTGCCCGAGGAGATCCTCGTCGTGCACGACGAGCTCGACATCCCGCCGGGGCAGATGAAGCTCAAGAAGGGCGGCGGCAACGGCGGCCACAACGGCCTGAAGGACATCCAGGCGCAGCTGGGGACGGGCGAGTTCTGGCGCCTGCGGCTGGGCATCGGCCATCCGGGCGATCGCAACGAGGTCGCGGCCTACGTGCTGCGCAAGCCGCCGGCCGCCGAACGCGAACTTATCGAGAAGAATGTCGACGAGAGCCTGAAAGCTCTCGATCTGCTCCTGGCGGGCGACATGGACAAGGCGAGCATGAAGATCCACGCCAAGCCGCCGCGCCCCAAGCCTCCGCGTCCGCCGCAGCTCAATCCGCTGCTGACGTCGCTGATGAACAAGGTGCCGGCGGCCACGCCGTCGCCGACGTCCCCTGCGAGCCCTGCGGGGCCGGCTTCGGCCGGCACGCAGGAGCCCGCCGAGTGACGAACCAGACGACCCGTTTCCACCTTCCTTCCCTGATCGCCTCGCGTGCGCGCGCCCTAGCGCGTGACGCGCGTCCGCACGGCCGCGCGCCCACACACGCACGCCGACTCGCGCTCGCGCGCACGCCCGCCATCGCCACCGCGCTGTGGGGTGCGCTCGTGCTGGGTGTCGATGCCCGCCAGGCGCGCGCATCTCATGCACACAAGGCGGCGTCGGCGCCGTCCACCGAGCAGATCCTGGCGCCCTCGGCCGCCACCTTGCCCGATGCGCTGCCGCCGGAACGGCAGGTCTGGCGCTGCGGCAACAGCTATTCGCGCCATCCGTGTGCGGATGCGGCGGCCAAGCCGCTGGACGTCGCCGATCCGCGCTCGGACGCGCAGCGCCGGCAGTCGGAGGACGTCACTGCGCGCGACAAGCGCCTGGCCGCCTGGTACGAGGCGGCGCGGCGGCAACGCGAGACGCCGGCCTCGGCGCCGGCCCCGGCGCGCGCCCCTGCGGCCTCGGCCGCGTGCGTCGACACGACGATGATGCATTGCGTGCCGAAGAAGCCACGCACGCGCAAGGCGACCTTGCCGGGCCGCGCGGGCGCCCCGTCGGCGGGTCACGGCCCGTAGGGCGGATCGTTCGACCCGCCAGCGGTGGTGTCGCAAGGATGCCGGCGCCCATGAACGGTGGGCAGGGCGGGTCGAGACCCGCGGTCCGCGCGCCTGGCCGCGTCAACCCGCGGACGGTGCGTGCGGCGACGAGGCCAAGGCCGCCGCCGGCACGGCGCCGTCCAACCCGAGCAAGCGCCGGTACTTGGTCATCAGCTGCTCCTTGGTCTCCACGTGCTCCGGATTGATCGGGATGCACTCGACCGGGCAGACCTGCACGCACTGCGGGGAGTCGAAGTGGCCGACGCACTCGGTGCACTTGTCCGGCGCGATGACGTAGTACTCCTCACCCATCGAGATGGCCTCGTTGGGGCATTCGGGTTCGCAGACGTCGCAGTTGATGCACTCGTCCGTGATCATCAGGGCCATGACCGCTCACTCTTCCCGGGGCCGGGAAATCTTGTCCTTCAGCTTCGACAGCACCAAGGGTGCCACGAATTTGGAGACATCACCGCCGAGAGCGGCAATCTCGCGCACGAAGGTGCCGCTGATGAACTGGTACTGGTCGGAAGGCGTCAGGAACAGCGTCTCGACGTCGGGCATCAGCTGGCGGTTCATGCCGGCCATCTGGAATTCGTACTCGAAGTCGCTGACGGCGCGCAGGCCGCGCACCACGACCTTGCCGCCGTTGGCCACCACGAAGTCGCGCAGCAGGCCCTTGAAGGCCACCACCTCGACGTTCTTGTAGGGCTGGGCCAGTTCCTGGGCGATCTCCAGGCGCTCCTCCACCGAGAACATGGTGCGCTTGTGATGGCCGGCGGCCACGGCCAGGATCAGGCGCGGGAACAGCGCACTGGCCCGGCGCATGAGGTCCTGGTGCCCGAGGGTCATCGGGTCGAAGGTTCCGGGGTAGACGGCTGTCAGCTTGGTCATGGAGGGCCTTGCGGGGCGCGGACAAGGCCGCGTTGTCTCGTTCGTTGGCTACGGCGCGATCATTCCACAGCCGAGGTGCACGCGGATTAGGCGATGTTGCGTAGGCGCGCGATGGGTCACGTCCTGCGCAGCAGGTGCGCGTGGACGTTTCCGGCCCGCACGTGGCGATACAGCTCCAGGCCGCGCTCGGCCAGCGCCGCGGCATCCAGCGGCGCTGGCGCCTCCAGGTAGATCCAGCCCTGCGGCACGACGCAGTTCAGCGACGCGGCCAGCGCCGGCTCGAACAGGTTGGCGTCGAACGGCGGGTCCAGCAGCACCAGGTCGAACTGCGCGGGGGCGCGTTTCATCCAGGCCAGCGCGTCGGCCTGCGTGATCGTGACGACGGCCGCGTCGAGCTTTGTCCTGGTGGCGGCCAGGCCGGAGACCAGCTTGGTCTCGCGCTCCAGCATCTGCACCGTGGCAGCGCCGCGGGACGCGGCCTCGAAGCCGAGGGCGCCGGTGCCGGCGAAGGCGTCGAGAACGCTCCAGCCGTCCAGGTCCTGGCCCAGCCAGTTGAACAGCGTCTCGCGCACGCGGTCGGGCGTGGGACGCAGGCCCGGCATGTCGGGCACCGGCAGCAGGCGGCGGCGCCACTGGCCGCCGATGATGCGGATCTCGTGCGGCGCATGCTCGGCGGCGCGGCGCTCGCGCTTCTGGGCGGGCGTCAGCGGCGCGGGTGCCGGGGGCACGGCCGCGGCGCCACGCGCGGCGCGCGGCGTGCGCG
>DATCRO010000525.1:0-5258 GCA_036569025.1 Burkholderiaceae bacterium | reverse complement strand
TTTGGATACGGCTGGGGTCTGCCTCAAAGGTGGCAAGGATGGGTGACGCTGGCTGCCTATCTCTCGTCTCTCGGAGGTCTGGCAGCGTTTCGCTCACCAAGCGCGCATCCCCTTGTCTTCTTCGGCCTCTCAGCCCTATTCACGACGGGCTTTCTGTGCATCCTGGTTCGCAAAGGCGAGCCGCTAGGCTGACCTGGAACGCGGCCCCAAAAGGTCGATCGGCCCAACAGCGGCCAGGCAACGCCGCCGTGATCGCCTTGACCGGTCGCGGCGATTGCTCCCTCACCCCCTCAACCGCTCCACCGCAAGGTCAATGAACGCCCTCACCTTGCGCGACGCTCGCAGCCCCTGGTGCTGCAGCGCCTGCACCGGCACCGCGGGCGGCGCGAACTTCGAGAGCACCTCCACCAGCGCGCCCGAAGCGATCTGCTCTTCGACCATGTAGGACAGCACGCGGGTGAGGCCAAACCCCTCGCAAGCGGCGGCGATGGCGTGGTCGTTGCTGTCGGTGGCGAGCCGAGCCCGGACCGGCACGGCCGTGGTCGGAGCGTCGACGCCCTCCCCCTCGCGGAACTTCCATTCGGATCCCGGCTCCAGGCCGAGCGCCGCGATCATCGAGTGCTTCGAAAGATCCTTCAGCTGCTTCGGTGTCCCGTGCCGCTTGAGGTAAGCCGGTGACGCGCACACGATCCGCCGCACGGTGGTCAGCGGCGTCGCATGGAAGGAAGCGTCCGGCAGGTCACCGATGCGGATGGCGACGTCGACGTCCTCCCCGAGCAGGTTGACGTTGCGATCGAGGAACCGGCATTCAACCTCGGTCTCCGGATACCGCGCCAGATAGGCCAGCACCACCTCGTTGAGTTTGAGCCGCCCGTACATCACCGAGGCGCTGACGACGAGCCTGCCTCGCACCGCGCCGTGCGAGCCGCTGGCCGCCTGCTCGATCTCCTCCAGCTCGCCGAGCACGCGTCGGCAGTCCTGCGCGTAGCGCTCTCCGACTTCGGTGACCTTGACCACGCGCGTGGTGCGCAGCAGCAGGCGCACATTCATCGCGGCTTCGAGCTCGCTCACCGCGCGGGTGACGACCGGCGCGGACACCCCCAGCCGCCGCGCCGCCGCGGAAAACCCGCCCTCCTGAACAACGGCCACGAAGATGGCCATGGCATCCAACTTGTCCATATCTTTCCTGTTCCAGAAAGAGTCATTTCCCAGCCGCGCCGATTCTCTCCGCGGACCGCGAGGGCCACCATCCGCTCACCCTCAACCCACCGGAGAACTTCCATGAGCCGCATCCACGTCGTCGAATCGTCCACCGCCACGCCCGAGCAGAAGGCGCTGCTGGACGCGATCCAGGGCCAGCTCGGCATGGTCCCCAACTTCCTGAAGGTCTTCGCCAACTCGACCACCGCGCTGCAAGCCTTCCTCGGCCTGTACGGCGTCGCCAACGGCGGCAGCCTCGATCCGCTGGACCGCGAGCGCATCGCGCTGGCGCTGGCGCAGCAGAACGGCTGCCAGTACTGCGTCTCGGCGCACACGGCGATCGGACGCAAGACCGGCCTGTCCGCCGAGGAGATCGCCGCGGCCCGCGCCGGCACCAGCGACGACGACACCTCGGCCGCGATCCTGAAGTTCGCCCGCAGCCTGATGGAGAAACGCGGCGAGGTGTCCGCGCTGGAGTTGACCGAGGTCCGCGCGGCCGGTGTCGACGAGGCGCAGATCGTCGAGATCATCACCCACGTCGGCATGAACTTCCTGACCAACATCCTGGGCAAGGCCAGCCTGGTCGAGATCGACTTCCCGAGCGTCAAGCTCGAGCTGCCGGCCACGGCCTGAACCTCCACATCGTCACCGGGAGCTCATCATGGGACGCGCCTATTCCGACATCACCTTCACGCCGACGGTCCGCGACGTCCAGTCGGAGAAGGGCAGCCGCGAGCAGTACGCCTTCCTCGACACGATGAGCGACCGGGGCGATGCGCTGACGCCGCGCGAGGCGCAGTTCCTGGCCGAGGCCGATCACTTCTTCCAGGCCACGGTCAGCGAGACCGGCTGGCCCTACGTGCAGCACCGCGGCGGACCGAAAGGCTTCCTCAAGGTGCTGGACCAGCGGACCCTCGGCTTCGCGGATTTCCGCGGCAACGTGCAGTACCTGAGCGTCGGCAACCTGCGCAAGGACGATCGCCTCTCGATGATCGTCGTCGACTACCCGAATCGGCGCCGGCTGAAGCTGCTCGGGCGCGTGGAGCTGGTCGAGGCCGGCGTCAGCGCGCAGGGCGACGCCGCCATCGCCGCGGTGAGCGATCCGTCCTATGGGGCAACGGTCGAGCGCGCCTTCCTGATCCGCATCGAAGGCTGGGACTGGAACTGCCCGCAGCACATCACGCCGCGTTTCACCGAGACCGAAGTCGCGTCGCTCACCGCGCCGCTGCGCGCGCAGGTGCAGAAGCTGAAGTCGCAGTTGAGCGAAGCGAAGGCGGCGCTCGCCGCTTCGGCGGCGCCGAGCAGCGCCAGCGCACCGCAATCGCTCGGCGACGGGCCGCTCGCGCTGACGATCTCCGGCGTGCGCCAGCTCACGCCCTCGGTGCGCGCGTTCGAGCTGAGGTCCGCCGACGGCTCGCCGCTGCCGACAGTGATCGCCGGGGCCCATCTCGACCTGCCGGTGCGTCTGGCCGACGGCACCGACTCGACGCGCAGCTACTCGATCGCATCGAGCCCGCATCGCACCGATGCCTACGAGATCGCCGTGCAGCGTGAGGCCGATGGACGAGGCGGCTCCGTGGCCGTGCATGAGGCCTTCACGCTCGGCTTGCGGCTCAACGCCTCGATGCCGAAGCACCTCTTCTCGCTGGAGGAGACGCCGCATCGGGCGGTGCTGGTCGCTGGCGGCATCGGCGTCACGCCGATCAAGGCGATGGCGCACGCGCTCATCGCGCGCGGCTCGGAGTTTGAGCTGCACTACGCGGTGCGGTCGCGGACGCAGGCGCCGTTCCTGGGCGAGCTGATCGAGGCCTTCGGCGACCGGGTGAAAGTGCATGCGAAGGACGAAGGCCACCGCCTCGACGTCGAAGCCCTGATGCTCGGCCTGGACGAATCCGACCATGTCTATGTCTGCGGGCCATCGCGCCTGATCGACGCCGTGTCGGCGGCCGCGACGTCGGCCGGCGTGGCTTCCGCGCGCGTGCATGCCGAGAAGTTCAGCGCGGACACGACCAGGCCAGGGGATCGCGAGTTCGTCGTCCATCTGGTGCGCAGCGGCAAGGACATCGTCATACCGAAGGACCGCTCGATCCTCGAGGTCGCCGAAGCGCAGGGCGTCCGGGTGCCGGCCTCGTGCCGCATCGGCAACTGCGGCACTTGCGCCACACGGGTGGTCGCGGGAACACCGGCACATCGCGACGAGGTGCTCACCGATGCGCAGAAGTCGGAGCAGCAGCTGATGTGCGTCTGCGTCTCCAGGGCGGATGGCGGCGAGCTGACGCTCGATCTCTGAACGGCGAGCGCGCAGACCCGCAGATCGCACGATCGGCCCTCGCGGACCGGTCTTTGGCGAGCGTTCCCCACAGGCCCCGATTGCCCGACCCAGACTCCCCTTTTACAGTGCGCTCGTCCGATGGCCTCCCGGTCATTGCTCGCGCAGGAGCACCCCGATGAACGCATCCCGATGGGCGGTCCCCGCCTCCTACTTCAGCATGGTGCTGGGCCTGACCGGTCTGGGCAATGGCTGGCGCGTGGCGGCGCGCCTCTGGGGTGTGCCGGCCTGGATCGGCGAGTCGGTCATGGCGGTCGCGGTCGCGGTGTGGGCGGTGCTGCTGGTCCGCTTCGCGATCAAGTGGATCGCCGTGCGCAACGAGGCCCGGGCCGAGGCCGCCCATCCGATCCTCTGCTGCTTCATCGCCCTTGTGCCGGTGGCGACGATGCTCGCCGGCATCGGCGTGCTACCTCACGCGCACGGCCCGGGGACGGTCCTGATCGTCGTCGGTGCGGCGGCGTCGCTTCTCTTCGGACTGTGGCGCCATGGCGGGCAGTGGCGTGGTGGACGCGACGAGAAGGCGACGACGCCCGTGCTCTACCTGCCGACCGTCGGCGCCAACCTGGTATCCGCGATCGCGATGTCGGCACTCGGCTGGCCGAGTTGGGGGCAGCTGTTCTTCGGCGCCGGCGTGCTGGCCTGGATCGTCCAGGAGTCCATCATCCTGAGCCGCCTGCTGACCGTCGATCCGTTGCCGCCCCTGCTGCGTCCCACCGTGGGCATTCAGATGGCGCCACCGGCGGTCGCGCTGCTGGCCTATGCGGCCGTCACCGTCGGCCCGCCGGACCTCATCGCCCGCATGCTGCTGGGTTACGCGATCGTGCAGGCGCTGATGGTGCTGCGGCTGATGCCATGGATCCGCCAGCCGTTCACGCTGTCCTACTGGGCATTCACTTTCGGCGCGACCGCGATCTCCACCGGCACCATGCGCTTTGCCGAGCGCGGCCACGATCCAGTCTTCACCACGCTCGCTCCCGTGCTCTTCGCCATGAGCAACCTGGTGATCGCAGGGCTCTCCATCGCCTCGGTGATGTGGGCGTTGCGGGCAAAGCCGGCAGCGGCATCCGCCCCGGTCGCGCCGGCGGCGGGCTGACTAGGGCCGGTCGTCGAAGGGCGCGAAGACCTCCGCGACCCAGTCGACGAACAGCCTGAGCTTGGCGCTCAGGTGGCGCGAAGCGGGGTACACGACATACAGCGGATGACGCGGGCGGGTCCAGTCGCCAAGGATCGTGCGCAACGCGCCGGAGGCCAGATGCGGTGCCGCCGCGAAGCGGAAGGTCTGTCCGAGCCCCGCGCCCGACAGCAGCGCGCTCAGGTGCGCGGTGCTTTCGTTGACGGCCATCACCGTCTCGCCAGCGATCTGCAGATGCTCGTCGCCGCGGTGGAACTCGAGTGGAAATGCCCGTCCGGTCAGCGAGGAAAAGTAGCCCGCGATCGCATGCCCCGGCACGCGCGCACGGTCCTCCGATCCGTGGACGCGCGCGATCAGTTCGGACGGGTGCTTCGGCACGCCGCGCGCCTTCAGGTAAACCGGGCTCGCGCAGGTGACCCAGTCGAGGTCGGCGATCCGACGCGCCACCAACGTCGTGTCCGCCAGTTCCCCTCCGCGGATCACGCAATCCACGCCTTCACTGATCAGATCGATGGGCCGGTCGCTGACGCCCAGATCCACCTGCAGCTCGGGATGACGCGCACGGAAATCGGGGAGCGCCGGGATGAGGATCATGTT
>DATCRO010000524.1:0-4523 GCA_036569025.1 Burkholderiaceae bacterium | reverse complement strand
GGGGAGTTCCTGGTGGACGAAGCCCCGATTGTCGCCCGGCCGGCATGCCCGCTGCCGGCGTGGTGCGATCGACCGCGTTTCCCGCCACGCCGGCACGCCGCCATGTTCGAACCGTCCACTGACGCCGACCTCGCCGCATCGCCGCGCTGACGACCTCGCGTTCACGGTGCTGGAGAAGGCGCTGGGGTGAGGCGCTCACCTCCGGTGTTCGCCATCGGGTGTCAGGTCTTGAATCGTGCAGTGTTCGAATCAAGACCTGACACCGCAACGATTCGAGACCTGACACCGGAAGGCATACGGCTCACCATCGACCGCGCGGCGACGGGCTCTTGTGCGAACGGACCGGGACTGAAGTTCGTTGCATGGTCGCTCCCTGCGGTGATCGGCGCCGCGAACCCGGGGCTGCGTGCGGCGACGGGGCGCGCAACCTCAGGCCCGTGTCTCCCAGTCGTCCGCATCGAAGCCGACGGTGATGCGGCCATCGTCCCATTCGACCACCGGACGCTTGATGACGCTCGCCTGCTCGCGCATCAACGCCTGCGCCGTCTTCGCATCGACCACCGAGGCCTGCAGCGACGGATCGAGCTTGCGCCACGTGGTGCCTTTTCGATTGAGCACCCGCTCCCAGCCCGCGGCGTCGACCCAGGCCTGCAGGCGGTCGGCGGGCACGCCGGCCTTCTTCAAGTCGTGGAATTCGTGGGCGACGCCATGCGTGGCGAGCCAGTCGCGGGCGCGCTTGACGGTGTCGCAGTTCGGGATGCCGTAGAGGGTCGTCATGCGTCGATTGTGTCACCCGAGGCCGACCGCGCGCGCCATCGCCGCGGCCAGCAGCGGGATGGGCACGAACAGCGCGAGTTCGGCGGCGAGCCAGCGCCGCGTGCTGGCGACGTCCGTGTCCGGCGCCGCGAAACCGGGCTCGCGCGCCACCGCCTTCTTCCAGCGCAGGATGCGCACCGTCGGCGCCGCCGACGCGAGCCCGGCCAGCGCGAAGAACGCCAGCTTGGCCCAGAAGACCGGGTTGTGCAGGTAGAACGCCGGGCCCTTGGCGCCCCAGTACACGCGGCCGAAGCCGATGGCGAGGATGGCCATCGCCAGCAGGCCGTAGACCGCGTCGAGCCTGGCCAGGTGCGCGATGCGGGTCGCGCCGACGTTGCCGCGCATCAGCGCCAGTTCGACGGCGGGGATCGTCACCAGCGAGAAGACGACGAGGTGATGCAGGCAGGCGAGCAGCAGGTCGGTGGCCATGGCATGAATGTTTACAGTGGGTACATCGATCGTATGAGACAATGTGCCCACTGTCAACATTCCTCCCGCGCACCATGGCCTCTCGCCAGCGCAAGCCGCCCGCGCGCGGCTACCACCACGGCGACCTGAAGAACGCGCTGCGCGACGCGGCGTCCGCGCTGATCGCCGAGCGCGGCGTCGAGGCCGTGAGCCTGCGCGAGATCTCGCAGGCGGCCGGCGTCAGCCACACCGCGGCCTATCGTCATTACGCCGACAAGCAGGCGCTGCTGGCCGCCCTGGCCGAGGAAGGCTTCCGCCAGCTCGCCGACATCAACCGCCGCACCATCGCCGAGACCCCCGGCGGCCCGGTGCCGCAGCTGATGGCCTGCGGTCGCGCCTACGTGCGCTTCGGGGTGCAGCGCCCGCACGTGCTGCAGCTGATGTTCAGCCAGGCCATCCCCGACTGGTCGGCCCATCCGTCGCTGCAGCAGGCCAGCGAGGAACTCGCGCAGACACTGGCCGGCGTCGTGGCGGCCGGCCAGTCGGCCGGCGCGATGCAGCCCGCACCGCTCGGCGAGATGACGCTGACGGCGTGGTCGCTGGTGCACGGCCTGGCGCTGCTGCTGGCGGGCCGGCGCATTCCCGCGCCCGCCATCGACGACGCCTTCGTCGAGCACATGGCCGAGCAGTGCGTCGCGCTGCTGATGCGCGGTCTCGCGCGCTGACGGCGCACCGGACGCACCGCGCGGTATCGCCTCTCGCGACCTCGCCGCGGCGGCGTGCTGCTCGACCGTGGCGAGCCAGAATCGCCGTCGACCCGCGGCAGCCACCGGACGCCGCGCCACCGAAGGAGATCCGATGTCCCTGCACCTGCCCGGCCGCCGCGCGCGCGCCCGCCTCGCCCGCCGGCGCGAGGCGCGCCGCGCGCTGCGCCAGCCCTCCGGCTTTCGCATCGCGATCGCCGACGCGATCAGCCAGCTCGATCCAGCCGCCTGGGACGAGGTCGTCGCCGACGAGTCCTGGTTCTTCAGCCGCGAGTACCTGGCGATGCTGGAGCGCGTCCCGCCCTCGGTCGTCGAGCCGCGCTACGCGCTCGTCTGCGACGCGCAGGGCCCCGTGGCGGCTGTCGTCCTGCAATGGGCCGAGGTCGACGGCACGCGGCTGCGCCCGCTGCCGGCCGGCGCGGGCGGGGACGACGAGCTGAATCCGCTGCGCCGCCTCGTCGACAAGCTGTCGCGCCCCGCGCGCCGCGCGTTCGCGACACGGCTGCGCGAGCGCGTGCTGGTGTGCGGCAACCTGCTGACCTACGGCCAGCATGCGGTGGCCGTCGCGCCCGACGTCGACCCCGACGGCGTCTGGCCCGCCGTCGCCGAGGTGCTGTACCGCATCCGGCGCGCCGAGAAGCTCGCCGGGCAGGCGGGCTTCGTGCTGATCAAGGACATCCCGCTGGCCGCGAACGCCGGCGTCGCGCGGCTGGCGGACGTCGGCTACAAGGGCATCGAGACCGAGCCCAACATGGTGCTGGCCCTCGACGCGGCCTGGAAGACGCACGCCGACTACCTCGGCGGCCTGACGTCCAAGTACCGCAGCGCGGTCAGGAACCAGATCCTGCAGCCCATCGAGCAGGCCGGGCTCGCCGTGCGCGCGTACGTGCCCTCGGGCGCGCTCGCGCGGCGCACGCACGAACTCTACCTGGGCGTGCACCGCAACGCGGCGCTGCGGCCGTTCACGCTGCACGAGGACTACTTCGCCGAGCTGGCCGCCGCCGCCGGCGCGCGCGCGCGCTTCGCGGGCCTCTTCGACGTGCCCGACGACACGCCCGAGGCGCTGCTGGGCTTCATCGTGACGCTGGCCGACGTCGACGAGGCGCTCGCGTACCACATCGGCTTCGTGCAGGACGATCCGCGCGGCCTGCCGCTGTACCTGCGCCTGCTGCACGCCAGCATCGCCGACGCCATCGCGCTGGAGGCGACCGCGCTGTCGTTCGGCCGCACCGCGCTCGAGCCCAAGGCGCGGCTGGGCGCCAGGCCGCAGGACATGCAGGTGTGGCTGCGCCATCGCCAGCCGGTGTTCAACCGCATCGTGCGCCAGCTCACGGGCTTCGCGCATCATGCCGAGGCGCCGGAGACCCACCCGTTCAAGAAGAGCTGAGCGGCATGTGCCTTGCCGATCGAGGGCACTGCAGCTGAACGGGAGCGCCCGATGCCCGCGATCCTCGACCACTGGAAGGTCCTGCCCCACGGGCCGCTGACGGCCATCGACGACAAGGTCTGGACGGTCACCGGCACGATCCACATGCCGGTGGGCGACTTCGAGCGCCGCATGAGCGTCGTGCGACTGCGTGACGGCCGGCTGGTGATCTGGAGCGCCATCGCGCTCGACGAGCCCGAGATGGCGCGCCTGGAGGCCTTCGGCCGCCCGGCCTGGCTGGTCGTGCCCGGCGACGACCATCGCATGGACGCGAAGATCTGGCTGCAGCGCTACCCGCACCTGGACGTCGCCACGCCGGCCGGCGCGCGCGACAAGGTGCTGGAGGCGGTGCCGGTCGACTCGTCGGCGCCCGACTTCCAGGATCCCGACGTGCAGTGGATCACCGTGCCGGGCACGCAGGGCCACGAGGCCGCGCTGACGGTGCGCGGCTCCAAGGGCATGACGCTGATCGTCAACGACCTGATCGCCAACCTGCGCCACCCGCACGGCTTCGGCGGCTGGATGCTCAAGCTGATGGGCTTTGCCGGCGACGAGCCGAACATCCCCGCCGTGCGCCGCATGGCGATGATCAAGGACAGCCAGGCGCTGGCCGACCAGCTGCAGGCCTGGAGCGACCTGCCCGAGCTGCACTGCATCCTCGTGTCGCACGGCGAGCCCATCGTCGACGACCCGCGCGGCGAGCTGCAGCGCCTGGCCGACAAGTTGCGCTGACGCCGCCGCCTCGACGGGTCGCGACGACGGCGGCGCCCTGTCGCGCCCGCAGTCATGGCGGACCGTGGCAAGGCATGGCGCTTGCCGCCGGACCGGGTCTGTCGGAGCCCGGCCAGCCCAGGGCGGGCTCCCGCGCTGGCCGCGCCGTGCGGTCGAACCGGAGTCCGCGATGACCTCGCTAGTCGAATCCTGGAAAGTCTTGCCGAACGGCCCGCTGACGGCCGTCGACGATCACCTGTCGATGTCCCTGTCGCTCGACGACCTGCCGGACCTGCCGGGCGCGCGCGAGGCGGCCCTGGACGACGCGCCGGATGCCCTGCCCGCGCAGCTGCTCGAGTGGAGCGAGGACTTCGAGCTGCGCGGCATCCACCCTTGCG
>DATCRO010000523.1:0-3821 GCA_036569025.1 Burkholderiaceae bacterium | reverse complement strand
GGTGTGATAGACGGCGCGCAATTGGACTTTCGGGCGCCGATCGACGCGAAACGGCCCGTTCCGCGCCCCGCGCCCTGGGCGTCAATCGGACCGATGCCGTCGGCGGCCAGCGCCTCCCGGGCCAGCGCCCCGCCCTGGTGCGCGGCACCAGCGGAGCGCAAGCTTGGATTCAGGTTTCGCGCACAACGTAGGGAGACTGTGCGCCGGCGGCGTTGCGGGCCCGTCGGCCCTGCTCGAAAATCTCGCCCGCCACGTTTCCGGTCGAGCGTTCCGGCGTTTTCTTCATCCCGATGCAAGAAAAAGAAGGGAGGCACGTAAACCGTTCGTGCAAGGGGCGCGTTGTTCCGGCGTCCCCCGCTCACTTGTGGCGGCCGACGCCACAAACCCTAACCTGAAAGTTTCCACCATGAAGAAGATCCTGATCGCCGTCCTGTCGCTCGCCATCGGCGCCACCGCTTTCGCCCAGTCCGGCGCGCCGGCCCCGGCCGCCCAGACCGCCACCGCTTCGCCCGACACCGCCGCGTCGGCCGTCGCCAAGAAGAAGGCCAAGCGCGCCGCCAAGAAGGCTGCCAAGAAGGCCAAGGCCGCTTCCGCCGCCTGATTCCACGCGCTCGCGGTTCTCGCGAGCTGGAACGAAGAAAGCCGACCGGGCGACCGCGTCGGCTTTTTTTTCGGGGGCGGGCCCGGCCGGGGTCGCGCAGCCGGGACGCCAACCAGCCGTCATCCTGCGCGCAGTCGCAGGATCCACGCCACGCCCGCCATGATGCCGCCCGGCCGGCCACGGTGGATCCTGCGACTGCGCGCAGGATGACGACCAAGTCAGGCCAATGAAAAAGGGCGCTCTCGCCGAGCGCCCTCTTCCAGCGATTCGCCGCGAGGACGCGCCTCGCGACCGTCCTCAGCCCAGGTTCACCGGGAAGAAGATGCGCGAGCCGTCGCGCCAGATCAGCAGCGCCACGCGCTTGGGCTTGGTCGCCAGGATGGACTTGACCTCCTCGACCGAGCCCACCGGCTTGCCGTTGACGGCCAGCAGCACGTCACCCTGCTCCACGCCGGCCTTGGCGGCGGCGCCGTCGGCGTTCTCCACCACCAGGCCGGACGAGCCGACCTCGCCCTTCTCGTCGCGATTGAGCGGGCGCAGCGCCAGACCCAGCTTCTCGCTGCCGCCGCCGTCGCTGCCCTTGGAGGCGACATCGAGCTTGTCGGTGCTGGCGCCCAGCGTGGCGACGACCGTCTCGAGCTTCTTGTCGCGCCACACCTCCAGCGTGACCTTTTCGCCCGGGCGCGACATGCCGATGCGGGAGGACAGCTGGCCCGGCTCCTCGATGGGCTGGCCGTTGACCTTGGTGATGACGTCGCCCGAGCGCAGGCCGGCCTTGGCCGCGCCGCTGTTGGGGGCCACGGTGGCCACCAGCGCGCCGTCGGGGCGCTCCAGGCCGAAGCTCTCGGCCAGGTCCTGCGTCAGCGGCTGGATCGACACGCCCAGGCGCGCGTGCGTCGCGTGGCCGGTGGCGACGATCTGGTCCTTGATCGCGAGCGCCACGTCGATCGGGATCGCGAAGCTCACGCCCTGGAACCCGCCGGTGCGGCTGTAGATCTGCGAGTTGATGCCGATCACGTTGCCGGCCGCATCGAACAGCGGGCCGCCCGAGTTGCCGGGGTTGACCGCCGCGTCGGTCTGCAGGAACGGGACGAAGTTCTCGCCACCCTCGCTGGGCAGAGAACGGCCCTTGGCGCTGATGATGCCGGAGGTGGCCGTCTGGTCCAGGCCGTAGGGCGCGCCGATGGCCAGCACGTAGTCGCCCACCATCAGCTTGGACGGCTGGCCGAAGCGCACCGTGGGCAGGCCCTTGGCGTCGATCTTGAGCACGGCGATGTCGGTGGCGGCGTCCACGCCCAGCACCTTGGCCACGTACTCGCGGCGGTCCTGCAGCTTGACGGTGACGTCCTTGGCTTCCTTGACGACGTGCGCGTTGGTCAGGATCAGGCCGTCCGAGCCGATGATGAAGCCCGAGCCCAGGCCCTTGAACGGCTGCTCCAGGCCGGGGCCGCCGCGCTGGAAGTTGGGCATGCCGGGCATGCCGCGGAAGAAGCGGAACAGCGGATCGTCCGGGCTCATGCCGCCCTGTTCCTGGATCTCGTCGTTGGTCGGCTTGTGCGTGCCTTCGACGCTGACGTGCACGACCGCGGGGCCGAACTCCTGCACGATGGCGCGGTAGTTCGGCGCCGTGCCCGGCGGCAGCGCGGGCAGCGGGGGCGTGATCGGCGTCGGTGCGACCTGCTGGCCGGTGGCTGCCGCGGCGATGCCCGCGGTGCCGCCGCCGGCGCCCGGGGTGACCACGGCGTTGCTGCTGGAATGGCGCAGCCAGGACGGCAGGTCCAGTGCGCCGGCGGTGCCCATCACCGCCACGCCCGCGCCGAGCAGGGCCCACGCGAGCGGCTTCAGGTTGGTCTTGTTCATCAGATCGAACTCCTTGTCGGCTTCATTCGAGACGGCGCGCCGGTTCCGGGAAACCCGGGCCTTCGCGGCGCATGGTGGCAATGTGCGCGCCATGGATGAAGGCTCCATTAGCTCAACATGAGGCGAACATTAGGACGCGGCGGACGCCGCGGAGGCCTTGGCGGTCGCGCGTCAGGCGCGCGCGGGCCAGCGCACGCGCACGCGCAGGCCGCCCGCGGGCGAGACGCCCAGCACGACGTCGGCGCCCTGGCGCAGCGCGACCTGGCGCACGATCGCCAGGCCCAGGCCGGAGCCCGTCTGGCCGGCCGCGCTGTCGCGCCGCACGAAGCGGTCGAACACGATCTCGCGATCGGCGGCCGGGATGCCGGGGCCGTCGTCGTCGACCTGCAGCACCGGCGCCCCCGCGCGCTCCGCGTCTGTGCCCACCCACACCGACACGTGGCCGCCCGCCGGGCTGTAGCGCACCGCGTTGTCGATGAGGTTGCGAGCCAGCACGGCGACGTCGCCCTCGCCCGAGACGGTCGCGGCCTCGGCGCCGTCGGCCACGTCCAGCTCCAGCGTCGTGCCGCGGGCATCGGCGAAGGGCGCGACGTCGCCCATCGCCTGGCGCACGAGTTCGGCCAGCGGCGCGGTGCTGGCCTCGCGCGGCGGCCCGGCCTCGCTGCGGGCGAGCGCGAGCAGCTGCTCGACCAGGCGCGTCGCGCGATCGACGCCCGCGGTGAGCGCGCGCGCGGCCTCGTCGCGCGTGGCCTCGTCGGGCGCGCGGCGCAGCACCTGCGCCTGCAGCTTCAGCGCGGTCAGCGGCGAGCGCAGCTCGTGCGCTGCGTCGCCGACGAAGTGGCGCTGCGCGGCCAGCGCCGCGCCGAGGCGGTCGAGCAGCGCGTTGAGCGACTGCACCAGCGGCAGCACCTCGTCGGGCAGGTCGCCCTCGGGCAGGGCCTGCAGCGAGCTGCTGTCGCGCGAGCGCACCTCGGCGGCCAGGCGCTGCAGCGGCGCGAGCGAGCGCGAGACCAGCCAGCCGATCACCAGCGCCAGCGCCGGCGCGACGGCCAGCAGCGGCACCACGCTGCGCAGCGCGGCCTGCGCGGCGCGCTCGTGGCGCACGCGCTCGGGCTGCGCCACCTGGATGATGCGGTCGCGCGTCTCGACGCCGAATGTGCGCCAGACGACGCCGCCGGCGGAGATGTCGGCAAAGCCCAGCACGGCGCGCGCGGGCGGTTCGTTCTGCAGCTGCGTCGCGTAGACCTCGTGCCCGTCCTCGCGCCAGATCTGCACCACGTAGTCGAGCTGCCCGTCGGCCAGCGCGCGCGCATCCTCGGGCGCGATCTCGCCCTGGTCGCGCAGCGACAGCGCCATCTGC
>DATCRO010000522.1:0-3096 GCA_036569025.1 Burkholderiaceae bacterium | reverse complement strand
CCAGCATCCAGTGCGCCCGCGTGCCGGCCTCGGCCTGCTCCTTCGCGTGACGCAGCTCACTCACCTGAAGGCGCAGCGCCCTCAGCTCTTCGCCCGTTGCCGTCTTGCACATACCCGCCTCCAGCGAGATGCAGGCTCAGCCGTCTTCGCTGCCGTGGGTCGTGCCCGCGGTACCGCCCGTCGCCGCCTTGCAGATGTCGAGGAAATCGGCCGCGCGCTGCGACGCCCCGCCGACGAGCACGCCGTCGACGCCCGGACAGGCCATGATGGCCCTCGCGTTGCGCGGATCCACACTCCCGCCATACAAGCGACGCACGGAACGCACGTCGCATTGCCCGTGAAAGCGCAGGACGTGCTCGATGAAGCCGTGCACGTCCTCGATCATTCCCACCGATGCCGTCCGTCCGGTGCCGATGGCCCAGACGGGTTCGTAGGCCAGCACGATCGAGCACAGGCTGCCGCCCAGCGTCGCGACCAGGTGCTGGAGCTGGCGCCGCAGCACCTCCTCGGCGCGATGGTCGTCGCGTTCCGCGGCCGTCTCGCCGATGCACACGATCGGGGTGACGGCGTTGTCCAGCGCGCGCCGCGCCTTGGCCGACACGTCCGCATCGGTCTCGCCGCGTCCGTGCCGCCGCTCGGAATGCCCGACGATCACGTAGCGCGCGCCCGCGGCCCGCAGCATCCCGGCGCTGACGTCGCCCGTCGACTTGCCGTCGTCCACCGCGGAGCAGTCCTGCGCGCCCCAGCGCAGCGGCGTGCACCACCAGGCCGACTGGGCCACGTGCAGCAGCGGATGCGGCACGCAGATCGCCGCCTCGCACCGCGTCCCCAGCGCCGACAGCTCGCCGGCCGCCTGCCCCGCGAACACCTGGACGCGGGCGACATCGCCCGTCATCTTCCAGTTGCCCACGACGAGCTTGGCGGAGGTCATTGGATGAACTTCCCGCCGCGCGAGAACACGGTGAGGTCGACCTGCGGCGGCGCGCGGCGATCGCCCTCGCCCGCGGTGAACGCGGCCACGAAGCCGCCCAGGTCGCGCGGCGCCTGCATGGCCAGCGCCTCGGCGATCTGCGCCGGCGCGAACCCGCGCGCGCCGTGCAGCGCGTCCATCAGCAGGCTGGTCGAGACGTAGGCCTCCATCGCCGGGAAGGACGGCTGCAGCAGGTGGCGCTGGCAGAACGCCTGGAAATGCCGGCCCACGGGCGAGGCGAACGACCACGGGAACGGCATCACCTGCGTGACCGACACGCCCACGGCCAGCGGCCCGAGGCGCTCCATCAGCGCATCGCCACCGACGGTCGACAGCGTGTAGAACAGCCCGTTGAAGCCGCCGCGGCGCACGGCGTCGACGAAGCGGGCGGAGGCGACATAGTCCGCGCCCACGAGCACCGCCTCGGGTCGGCCGGCCAGCACCGACGACACGGCGCCGGTCAGGCTGTAGCTGCCGCCTTCGTGGTCGACGCTCGAGATCGAAGCGACCTTGCGCCCCTGCGATTCGGCCGCCGCCATCAGCGCGTCGCGCAGCTCCCAGCCCTGCGAGTTGTATTCGGTCAGCAGCGCGATGCGCTCGATGCCGATGAGTTTCGTATGCCGCGCGATGAAGCGGATCTCGTCGACGTGGCCGGCACGCACGTTGAACACCCACGGGAACGCGCCCGAGCGTATTTCCTGCGATCCGCTCACCGGCGCGACGTAGGGCAGCCCCTCCTCGCGCGCGCCGCCCGGGCCAGCGCGATGGGCGCCGGCGCCGACGAAGCCGAACAGCGCCGACACGCGCTGCTCGGAGGCGAGCAGCTTGACGTTGACGGCCGTGCGCTCGGGGCTGTTCTCGTCGTCCATCGTCACCAGCTCGATGCGCCGGCCGCCGATGCCGCCCTGCGCGTTCGTGTCATCGAGCACCGCGCGCGCGGCGTCGCGGAACGCAAGCCCCTGGCGCGCGAACGGGCCGCTGATCGGCGCGGACTGGCCCAGGCGGATCGGCGAGCGATCCGCGACGGCAGCCAGCGCACGGCCCGGCGCGAGGGCCCACGACGCCGCTGCGGCGGCGGTCCCGGCAAGAGCTTGTCGCCTGCGCATGGCCGTCTCCCTACCAGCGCATCGCCGAGGTATGCACCGGTGCGTCCCACAGGCCCCGCAGCTCGTCGTCCAGCAGGGTCACGGTCAGGGAGGCGCCGGCCATCTCCAGCGAGGTCGTGTAGTTGCCCACCAGCGAGCGCACGGGCGCCAGGCCGGCCGAACGCAGGCGCGACAGCGCGCTGTGGTGCAGCAGGTACAGCTCCATCAGCGGCGTGCCGCCGAAGCCGTTGACGTGCAGGATGAGCTCGCGCCCGTGCTGGGGCTTGAGGTCGTCCAGGATCGCGGCGAGCAGCTCGTCGACGATCGCGTCGGCCGGCTTGATCTTCTCGCGCCGGCGCCCCGGTTCGCCGTGGATGCCGACGCCGACCTCCATCTCGTCGTCGCCGATGTCGAACGTCGTGCGGCCGGCGGCCGGCACCGTGCAGCTGGTGAACGCCAGGCCCATCGACGCGGTCGACTTGTTGACGCGGTCGCCCACCTGCTTGCACTCGGCGAGCGTGGCGCCCAGCTCCGCAGCGGCGCCGACGATCTTCTCGACGATCACCGTGCCCGCGACGCCGCGCCGGCCGGTCGTGTGCGTCGAGTTCTCGACCGCGACGTCGTCGTTGACCAGCACCGTGGCGTTCTCGATGTCGAGCATCTCCGACGCCATCTGGAAGTTCATGAAGTCGCCGGCGTAGTTCTTGACGATGAACAGCACGCCCTTGCCGCCGTCGACGGCCGCGGCGGCCGCGAGCATCTGGTCGGGCGTCGGCGAGGTGAACACCTGGCCGGGGCACGCCGCGTCGAGCATCCCCTTGCCGACGAAGCCGGCGTGCAGGGGCTCGTGCCCCGAGCCGCCACCGGAGATCAGCGCGACCTTGCCGGGTGTCCTGTTCCGGCGCGCGATGAACGTGGGTTCGAATTCGACGCGAATCAGGTCCGGGTGGGCCGACACGAGGCCCGACAGGGACTCGCGCATCACGTCATCGATGTCGTTGACGAACTTCTTCATACGGCCTCCTGCTTCAGATCAGGTTG
>DATCRO010000521.1:0-7378 GCA_036569025.1 Burkholderiaceae bacterium | reverse complement strand
CACCTCCCAGTGCGCCTGCACGCGCCGCAGGCCGCCGTCGGCGGTGAACAGGCGGTAGCGGTGCGAGTAGCTGCCCGCCTTCCTCATCGAGTCGTCCAGCACCTGGAACAGGCGGTCCTGCGGCACCGTGGCCTGCGCGATCTGCGCGATCGACGGCGGCCCGTGGCGCGGGTCGATGCCGAAGAATCGGTACATGTGCGGGTCCCACTTGCCCTCGCGCGTGCGCACGTTGCGCTCCCACAGGCCGATGCGCGCGTGGGTCTGGACGAAGTCCAGCAGGGCCTTGAGCCGGCATGCCTCGAGGTCGATGCGGGCCTCGTCGTCGCGGCCGACGAGCGTCACCAGGCGCAGGCCGCCCTCGATCGCGTCGACCTGCGCGTCGCAGTGCAGCGCCGTCGCATCGCGCCGCAGCAGGCGGCGCCGCGCAAGCGTGCCGGGCGGCGGCAGCCAGCGCGGCCAGTTGGCGTCGGCGAGCAGGGTTTCCAGGGGCTGGCCCGTGGCCTGCTCCGACAGCAGCCCGGCGAGACGCTCGAACGCCGGGTTGACCCAGGCGACCGTGCCGTCGGCCGCGATCGCCGCCAGGGCCACCGGTGCCGTGCGGCCCCACGCCAGCAGGGCCGCGGGCAGGGCGGCCGGCGCGGCGCCATCGTCCGGGCCGGGGGCCGCGGGCACGACGCTCGGTCTGGAGTGGCCCTTGGAGGCGGACATGGCGTGGCGATGGATCGGGGAGACTCGTCAGTCTACGCTCCACCTGTCGGGCAGGGCGGCCGCTGTCGCTTCCCGCCACCTGACCGGACGCGGGGATGGCGGCACGCGCGAGAATGTGCCAGACCCCCTGTCCAGCGACGCCCCCGTCGCCTTCCGTCATGTCCGACCCGAACAGCCTGATCCCGCCCCCGCTGACGCCTGCCGGCGACGTCGACGCCGCCCTCGCGGGCGCCGGCTTCGCCGTCGTGGGGCCGGAGGGGCTGGCGGCGCTGGCCGGCGCGACCCCGGCGGACTTCGACGCCTGGCGGCCGTTCTGGAACCGCCTGCCCGCGGACGCCTACCTGCTCGATGGCGGCAAGTACCGCCAGCGCCGCCACGGCGTGTTCGTCGTCGACGGCGACACGGTGAGCGCGGCGCCGCATCGCCCGCACTGGCAGCCGGTCGACTACAACGCGCTGCACGGCGGCATCGAACGCCATTTCGAGCCGATCGAGGCCGGCCTGGCGGGCGACCCCGCGTGGCGCCGGCTGCTGGCCGGCCTGGCGGCGCGCGCCTCGGCCCTGAAGGGCGCGCAACGCTGGTTCGTCGAGGCGCACACGTTCCGCATCGACACCGCGAGCGGCATCGGCCGGCCGACGCCCGAGGGCGCGCACCGCGACGGCGTCGACCTCGTCAGCGTGACGCTGGTCGACCGCCACGGCATCAAGGGCGGCGAGAGCCGCGTGTTCCAGGCGGCATCCAGCGCCGGCCTGCGCTTCACGCTGTCGCAGCCGTGGACGACGGTGCTGCTGGACGACGCCCGCGTCATCCACGAGACCACGCCGATCCAGCCGCTCAGGTCGGGCGAGCCGGGCTGGCGCGACACGCTGGTGCTGACCTTCCGCGCCGGCGCGTTCCAGGGACCGGCGGCGGCCTGACTCCGCGAAGTCCCTGATCGGGAGCGGGCCCGCGGGCGCGTCCGGCGCGCCACAATGCGCCGACCCGGACACCGTGCAAAGGGAGCCCATGACCGAACCGAAGACCGCCGCCGACGCCAAGCCCGACGCCGACAAGGCCAGGCAGACGCAGCGCGACGCCGTGGAGAAGCTGCTGGCCACCGCACCCATGCGCAGCACCGGCTCGATCAAGCTGGGTGGCAGGAAGCTCGAGTACAAGGTCGAGGGCGCGTTCGTCCCGGTCGTCAACGCGACCCAGACCGACAAGCGCGGCGAGCCCGAGGCCGCCGTCTTCACCACCGCCTACCAGCTCGATCGCAAGGCCGGCGACACCAGGCCGCGGCCCGTCTGCTTCGCGTTCAACGGGGGGCCGGGCTCGGCCTCGATCTGGCTGCAGCTGGGCGCGATGGGGCCCAAGCGCCTGCGCATCGGCAACGACGGCTCGATGCTGCCGCCGCCCTACGAGGTCGAGGACAACCCGCTCAGCTGGTTCGAGCACTTCGACCTCGTGTTCGTCGACCCGCCGCACACGGGCTACTCGATCACCGCCAGCGACGACGCGCGCAAGAAGATGCTGTCGGTCGACGGCGATGTCGCCTGCCTGACCGACGTGATCCGCACCTGGCTGTCGCGCCACCAGCGCTGGACGTCGCCGATCTACGTGGCCGGCGAGAGCTATGGCACGACGCGCGGCGCGGCCATCGCCGACAAGCTGGCCGACCAGGGCGTGTCGCTCGCCGGGCTGATCCTGATCTCGTGCGCGATGGACCTGCAATCCATCGTCTTCGAGGCGCGCAACGACCTGCCGTACGCGCTGTTCCTGCCCGCGTTCGCCGGCGTCGCGCAGTACCATGGCTGCCTCAAGGGGCCGCCATCGAAGTCGGCCGCCGCGGCGCGCGCGCTGGCCACGGACTTCGTCGAGTCCGACTACCTGCGCGTGCTGCACAAGGGCGCGCGCGCCACCGACGACGAGCGCGCGAAGGTCGCCAGGCGGATGGCGGAGCTCACGGGCCTGTCGCAGACGCTGGTCGAGCACCGCAACCTGCGCATCTCGGACAACACCTTCTTCACCGAGCTCTTGCGCGATCGCGGCCAGATCGTGGGCCGGCTCGAGGCGCGCGTCGCGGGGCCGATGGGGCTGTCGCGAACGCACGAGTGGGACTTCGACCCGGGCATGGAATCGCTGGTCGGGCCCTACACGATGGGCGGCATGGGCTACTTCATCGGCACGCTCGGGTTCGACCCGTCCTGGCCCTACGAGGTGCTGTCCATGGACACCAACAAGCACTGGAACTGGAGCCGCGGCGACGTGCAGGGCAACTCGTTCTGCTGCACCAGCCCCGACCTGTCGCGCGCCCTGCGCCGCAACCCGCACCTGCGCGTGCTGGTGGCCAGCGGCCACTTCGACCTGGGCACGCCGTCGACCGCCAGCGACTGGTCGCTCGCGCAGTTGGACATCCCCGCCGACGTGCGCCGGCGCGTCACGCACCAGTACTACGACGCAGGCCACATGATGTACACGCGCGACGAGGACCTGGCCAAGCTGAAGAAGGACCTGGCGGCGTGGCTCCCGTGAGCCAGGGTCAGTAACCCTCGCGACACCGACGTTGCGACGCCCTCCCTAGAATGGGCATGTCGGCCCGCAAGGCCGACAGCGTTCTCAGGGCGGGGCGAAATTCCCCACCGGCGGTATCCGCGACTCGTCGCGGGAGCCCGCGAGCGCCTTCGCGTCTTCACGAGCGGAGGGTCAGCAGACCTGGTGCGATGCCAGGGCCGACGGTCACAGTCCGGATGAAAGAGAAACGCGAAGTGTGAGCTGCCGCATGTCCGCTTGAAACCGGCCGTGCGGCCGCTGCGTTCTCGCGCGCCCTGATTCTGGCAACCACTCGACCGTGAGCAAACCATGAATCAGATGACTCCCCATCTTTCCAATGCCGCCTCGGCGGCCACCGCGACCAGCGCGGGGGCCCGCATCGCGGTGATCTGCGCCTCCTGGCACACCGACATCGTCGATCGCGCGAAGCAGTCGCTGCTCGGCGAGTTCGACCGAAGTCCGACGCCGCCGGGCAAGGTCGACCAGTACGAGGTGCCCGGCGCCTTCGAGATCCCGCTGCTCGCGCAGACGCTCGCGCGCTCGGGCCGCTACGACGCCATCGTCGCCTGCGCGCTGGTGGTCAACGGCGGCATCTACCGCCACGAGTTCGTCGGCTCGGCGGTCATCGACGGCCTGATGCGCGTGCAGCTCGATACCGGCGTGCCGGTGATGTCGGCGGTGCTGACGCCGCGCGACTTCCACGAGCACGACGAGCACAGGCGCTTCTTCGCCGAGCACTTCGTCAAGAAGGGCGTCGAGGTCGCGCAGGCCTGCCTGATGACGATCGCGGGGCTGCGGCGGGCGAACCTCGCGCTCGCGGCGGCCTGAGGTCGCTCAGCGCACGGACGCGAGGAACGCGTCGACCTGCGACGTGTAGTCCGACGCGGCGCCCAGCGTCGCGTTGATCTCCTTGTGCGACAGGTCCTCGCGCAGCACGCGCACCTTGCCGCCCAGGCCGTTCGCCTTGCCCGCGAAGCGATCGGCCTGGCCGCAGGACTCCTGGCGGCGCGACGAGCACACCGCCAGGATCGGCGCCGTCGCATGCGCGAGCTGCTCGATCGGCGACATCGCGGCCCAGTAGGCGCGGTCGCTGCCGAACGCGTGGTCGTAGAGGCCGAAGTGGCGGTGCGTCATCAGCGTCGTCACGTCGAACGCGGCGCTGTCCAGGAGCACCGCGCCGCGCCAGGGTTGCGGCCGGGTCGCCGTGCGCGCGCCGGCGGCGATCAGCGCGACCAGGTGCGCGCCCGCCGAGTGGCCCATCAGGATGAAGCGCCTGCCGTCGCCGCCCCACAGGCCGGCCTGCGACTGCGCGAACGCGATCGCGGCCGCGACGTCGTCGGCCTGCTGCGCCACCGGCGTCGGCAGCATGCGGTAGTTGGCGGAGATCACCACGAAGCCCTGGTCGACCCAGTGCGCGATCTTGGGCTCGACGACGCGCGTGTTCGTCTTGTCCCCGCGCGCCCAGGCGCCGCCGTGCACGAAGAAGATGACCGGCAGCGGCGCGGTGCCGGCCTGCGGCTGCGCCGACACGTAGACGTCCAGGCGCTGCGCGGGATCGGGGCCGTACGGGATGTCGGGGACCAGCCGCGTGCCGCTCGGCGCGCCGCGGGCCGAGCGGTCCTGCGCGCTGCCGTCCTCCAGGTCGCCGGCCATCGCCTGGCGCAGCCGTTCGAAGCGGCGCGGCGTCGTGGCGGGTGCGTCCGACTGAGCGAACGCGGGCAGCAGCGTGGCGAACGCGAGGGCGGCGGCGAAGGCGCGTGGGCAGAGGTGGCGGCGCATGGCGCGATGATCGCATCGCCTGGCGGCCGCGATGCTGCATTGCCCGCACGCGGCGTGATAACGTTGCAACATTCAAGACCTGACCCCGTTCGGGGCGGTCGTTCAGGCGCGCGGCAGCGTCAACACGAAGCGCACGCCGCCGGGGACGTTCTCGGCGGCGATGGTGCCGCCCATCTTGGCCATGTAGGTCTTGGCGACGAACAGGCCCTGGCCGCGCTGCGGCGCGTGGCGGTCGGCGTCCACGCCCGCGCCCTCGTCGTCCTGCGTGCCCGAGACGCCGTACTCGAAGATCCTGTCGATCAGCTCGGGCGGGATGGGCTCGCCTTCGTTGTGCAGCTCCAGCGTCGCGCGCGCCTCGTCCGCGCGCAGGCGCAGCGTGATGCGCGTGCCCGCGCGTCGGTGGCGCTGCGCGTTCTGCAGCACGTGCGTGACGACGTCTTCCAGCGAGTACTCGTCGGCGCGCACGACCACCGGCTCGCCGGGGCCGTCGTAGACGACGTCGAACAGGCCCGCGTGCGGCGCGTTGGCGGCCACCGCGGCGCAGAACGCGTCGAGCTCCAGCGTGGCTAGCTGCAGCGTGGTCGTCTCGAAAGCCTCGCTGGGTGACGCGCTGCCGTACAGCACGCGGATCGCCTGCTGCATGCGCAGGATGTAGCGCCGGCTTGCGTCGTCGGGCGCGCCGTGCAGAGCGATGAGCGACTGCAGCGGCGACATGATCTCGTGGCCCACGGCCATCCACTGGTCCTTCTCGCGCTCGGCGCGCAGGCGTTCGCGCTGCATGCTCTCGTCGACGCGCTGCAGCAGCTCGGCGAGGTTGCTCGCGAGCACGCCCAGCTCGTCGGGGCTGCGCAGGTCGGCGATGTCCAGCGCCGACCACCGGCTGCTGGCGCTCGCGTCCTCGGCCACCGCGGCCGTGACCGCGCGCGAGCGCTTGGTCAGCATGGTGATGCGACGGATGATCGTCCACTCGATGGCGCCCCAGGCCAGCGCGAGCGCCACCAGCATCGCGATGACGAACCACGACACCCGCGTGGCCACCTGCGCCAGCGCGCGGTTGGCGCTGCGCTCGTCGCCGTAGCCGTGCAGCTCGACGCTGCCGGCGGCGGTGCGGATCGTCTCGGTGTCCTCGATGGGCACGTCCTCGTCCTCGATCGGCAGCCGGCGCAGCAGGCCACGCACGGCGTAGCCCAGGAAGTCGTTGACGGCCTGCGGCATCCAGCTGGAGGACGGCTCGGCCGGCGGCGGCGCGCCCTTGATCGTGGCCAGCGGCGCGCTGGTCCTGCCATCGATCCTGCGCAGTTGCAGGGTCTCGCCGGGCAGCAGCTGCGCGCTGAGGTCGGACAGCGAGAACGGCGCCGTCGCGCCGGGGCGCGCGCTGTCGAACAGCGGCGCGCCGTCGCCCGGCGCGAGCCATTGCACGCGGACGTCGATGCGATTCATGTCGGCCGGCGGCCACACCGGATGCGCCGACACGAGCACGTCCTCGTGCAGCACCTCCACCGGCAGCCGCACCGAGAAGAACGCGCGCCGCGCGCAGGTGGCGATGTCCTTGCCGCCGTCGGTGCACGGGCCGCCCTGCCACAGCCAGCCGCGGAAGTCGCGCACCGGCCGCGGCAGCACGCTGCCGTCGTCGTCGAGGGCGAAGCCCGTCAGGCGGCCACGCACGACATTGACCGCCGTGGCGGGCTCGGGCTCGAACGGCGCGACCCAGGCGTAGCGGCGGCCGCGCAGCGCGACGTCTACGCGCAGGCGCGTCGACTGCGAGAGGTCGTGGTCGCCGGTCCGGTGCGCGACGGGCGGCGGCCCGGGCGCATGCCCCACCACGTACACGAAGCCGCCGGCCCACGGGTTGCTGCCCAGGGCCACGCACAGCGCCGCGTCGTCGGGATACTGGCGCGTGCAGCCGGCCATCTCGACGGCCTGTTCGACCTTGTTGTGGTCGTCGAAGTCCAGCGCCGAGAACGGCAGCACCAGCGGATGCACCGCGCCCGGGAAGGCGGTGGCGGCCGAGGCCGAAGGCCCCGGCGGGTTTAGCAGCGCGAGCTGGCCCGCGGGGTGGCGCAGCTGCGCGGCCACCTGGCCCATCGTCTTGGCGAAGCCCTGGCGGTAGCTGCGGTGGCTCAGCTCCTTCTCGTCCTGCAGCACCGACAGCGCGATGGCGATCGTCGCCAGCGCCAGCAGCAGGAACACGCCGCGGAAGAACAGGCGCAGGCGGAAGAACGCGATGCCGGGCCAGGCGGCCAGGCGGGAGCGCCACGTCGTCAACGCGGGCCCCTCACTCGAGGGGCACGAGCACGCGGACGCCGCGCTCGGCCGCTCCGGGGCAGGTCCCCGCGCCCCGGTGGGGGGCCGGCTGCAGTGC
>DATCRO010000520.1:0-5935 GCA_036569025.1 Burkholderiaceae bacterium | reverse complement strand
CCATCGTGCAGGCCACCGTGCTGTTCGACCCCGACTCCGGCGAGACGCGCATGATGCGCACCAAGGAAGACGCGCAGGACTATCGCTACTTCCCCGACCCCGACCTGCCGCCGCTGGTGATCTCGCGCGAGTGGGTCGAGCAGGTGCGCGCGAGCATGCCCGAGCTGCCGCGCGCGATGGCCGAACGCTTCGTCAAGGCCGACGGCCTGCCCGAGTACGACGCCGCGATGATGACGCAGTCGCTGGCCACCGCGCGCTTCTACGAGGCCGCGCGCGATGCCGGCGCGCCGGCCAAGCTCGTCGCGAACTGGACGATGGGCGAGATCTCGCGCCGCTTGAACAGCGAGAACCTCTCGATCGAGGAGAGTCCCGTCGACGCGCCGCTGCTCGCATCGCTGATCAAGCGCATCCAGGACGGCACCATCTCCAACAACGCCGCCAGGCAGGTGTTCGAGGCGCTGTGGACGCGCGAGAAGGGCTCGGCGGGCAATGTCGACGACGTGATCGACCGGCTGGACGTTCGCCAGAACAACGACACCGGTGCGCTCGAAGCCATCCTCGACGAAGTCCTCAAGGCCAACCAGAAGTCGGTCGACGAGTTCAAGGCCGGCAAGGAAAAGGCCTTCCAGGCGCTCGTGGGCCAGGCGATGAAAGCCAGCAAGGGCAAGGCCAACCCGGCGCAGGTCAACGAGCTGCTCAAGAAGAAGCTGGCGGGCTGATCGGGCTCGCCGTGCGGCCGTAGGGCGGGTCAGGCGCAGCCGTAACCCGCCGCTTGCCGACGTGCCGGCCTGCCCGGCGCTCCGGAATGCAAGGTACGCAGGGCAGCGCGCCACCGAACGGCGGGTTACGCCTGCGGCTAACCCGCCCTACCGCCCTACGCCGGCACCAGCGCGACGTCGGGCGTCGCGTCGCCCCGCCCGTAGTGCCGCGGCGCGCAGCCCATCACGCGCTTGAACGCCGTGCTGAACGCGCTCTCCGATTCGTAGCCGAGCGCGGGGGCCAGCGTCGCGATCGTCTCGCCGCCGCCGGCGAGGCGATCGGCGGCCACGAGCATGCGCCAGCGCGTGAGGTAGTCCATCGGCGAGGCGCCCACCGTGCGCTTGAACTTCAGCGCGAAGGTGGAGCGCGACATCGCCGCCTCCTTGGCGAGCGCCGCGATCGTCCAGCGCCGGCCCGGCTCGGCGTGCATCGCGTTCATCGCGGCGCTCATCTGGCGGTCGGCCAGCGCGAACAGCCAGCCCACGCCGTCGGCCGCGCCGTCGTTCAGGTGCAGCCGCAGCGCCTGCACCAGCAGCATGTGCGCAAGCTGTTGCGCGATCAGGAAGCCGCCGGGCTGCGGCTCCCGGATCTCGCGCATCAGGCGTTCGATCGACCAGCGCATCGCCGCCTTGTCCGCCTCCGACCGCAGGTGGACGATGGGCGGCAGCATCCCGAGCAGCATCGGCGCGTGCCGCCCCTCGAACGCGAAATGTCCGCCCAGTGCCACGCACTGGCCGCCGCCGTTGATCGTGCGCATGCCGCCGTTCAGGGGCAGCTTCAGGAGCTCCACGGCGTCGATCGACGGCAGCGCCAGGTCGCTGGCCAGGCGGAACGGCAGCCCGCGTGGCAGCAGGTAGCAGTCGCCGGCCTCCACGCGCACGGGCTCCAGCCCCTCGACCTGCAGCCAGCAGCCGCCCGACAACATCGCCTGGTACTTGATGCCGTCGTGCGGCCCGAAGCGCAGCGACCAGTCCGGGCCGTAGTCCACCCCGCCCGACATGAAGCTGCGCGGCTTGAGCAGCGACAGGACATCAGACAACGGATCCATGGCCATTTCGGACGATCACGAAGATTTTGCGGACTGAAAAGCATGGATTGTATCGATTCGAGTCACTAGAGTGCCCTCATCGACAGGGTGTCAGGTCTTGCGGCGTGCACCGAAGGCGGGGTCAGGTCTTGAATCGTGCACTGCACGAATCAAGACCTGACCCCGCAACTTTCAAGACCTGACCCCGCAACGTTCAAGACCTGACCCCATCGATGCGTTCGCGCAAAAGGCAAGACCTGACACCGCGATACCTGACACCCCACAAGGAGAGAACCCCATGCGAGTCTTCATCACCGGCGCGACCGGGTTCATCGGCGGCGTGGTCGTGCCCGAACTGCTGCGCGCCGGCCACCAGGTGCTGGGCCTCGCGCGCTCGGACGCGGGCGCGGACGTGCTGCGCGCGCAAGGCGCTGGCGTCCACCGCGGCACGCTGGAGGACCTGGCCAGCCTGCGCCGCGGCGCCGAGCAGGCGGACGGCGTCATCCACGCCGGGTTCATCCACGACTTCTCGAAGTTCGCCGAGAACTGCGAGATCGACCGCCGCGCCATCGAGGCCCTCGGCGACGTGCTCGCGGGCAGCGGCCGGCCGCTGGTCGTGACCGCGGGCATCCCGGGCGTGGCCGGGCGCGCGAGCACCGAGGACGACCCGCCGCAGCAGATGACGCCGCGGGTGTCCGAGCAGACGGCCGTCGCGCAGGCCGCCCGCGACGTA
Source organism: Burkholderiaceae bacterium (assembly GCA_036569025.1). Taxonomy (GTDB): domain Bacteria; phylum Pseudomonadota; class Gammaproteobacteria; order Burkholderiales; family Burkholderiaceae_C; genus Scleromatobacter. The sequence continues at coordinate 3,416 of DATCRO010000520.1, read as the reverse complement.
CGTGCGACGACGATCCGCCTGCCGCAGGTGCACGACCGCGACAAGGCCGGGCTGGTCAGCTACCTGATCATGATCGCCCGGCAGAAGGGCGTGTCGGCCTACGTCGGCGACGGCGCCAACCGCTGGTCGGCGGTGCATCGGCAGGCCACGGCATCGCTGTACCGGCTGGCGCTCGAAAGCGGCGTGGCGGGCAGCCGCTATCACGCGGTCGAGGAGGAAGGCGTGCCGTTGAAGGCGATCGCGCAGGCCATCGGCCGCGGGCTGGGCGTGCCGGTGAAGTCGCTGTCGCCGGCGCAGGCCGCCGCGCACTTCGGGCCGATGGGGCACTTCGCAGGCATGGACAACCCGGCGTCGAGCGCGCTGACCCGCGAGCGCCTGGGCTGGACGCCGGGAGGGCATCCGGGGCTCATCGACGATCTGGACCACTCGACGGCGTATGCGGCCTAGGCGCCCCCTCGATGGCCACGCCAGGTGATCGCGCCGCGCTCATCCCATGTCATGCTGCGCGCAGTCGCAGGATCCACGCGGCGGGCAGCGCCGCCTCCAGGATGGATTCTGCGACTCCGCTTGGCTCCGCGCGGAATGACAGCCTTTCGCGGCGCGACGACTAGAACGAGGCCCTGCCGCTCGCCGCGTTGATCGCCTGCCGCGCCGCCGCCTGGAACCCGACCGGATCGGTCAGCCCCGCCAGGCGCAGGTCCTCGCTGCCGGTGCCACGGATCGTCAGCGTGCCGTAGCCGGTCATGCGTTGCCACAGGCTCTGGTCGACGTCGAGGCTCTCGACGCGATTGAGCATCACGGTGGACGTGTGGCGGCTCACGAGCCCGCGCTGCAGCACGACGTAGCGGTCGGTCAGCTTGACGTTCATGGCGCTGCGGCGCAGCAGCGCACCGCCCACGAACCACAGGAAGGCCAGCGCGCCGAAGCCGGCCACGCCGTAGCCCAGGTGATCCTGGCGCAGCAGGCCCCAGGCGACGAGCACAACGCCCACGAGCCCGAGCACGACGCGCGGCCACAGCGCCCACCAAGACATGCGGGCCTCGCGCAGGATGGTCTCGCCGGAGGACGGGTCGCTGGTGCTCATGTCAGTTCGTGGGCCTGGTGCGCGGCGCATCGCCCGGCAGCGCGTCGGAGTACAGCAGGCACTGCAGCGTCTCGCCGCCGTGCGTGAAGGTCATCGCGCGGTCCTTCGTGATGACCTCGATGTCGTCCTGCTTGCTGACGTAGCGCGCCATGTTCTTGTCGGGCACGCGCAGCACGGTCCAGTCGTGGCCCTCGAAGTGCAGCTGGCCCTTGCGCGGGTTCAGTTCCGCCGTGAGCAGCCGGCGGCCGGTGCACTGGTAGCTGACGGTCATGGCCTGCGCGCCGGCGGCGGCCAGCAGCAGCGCCGCCCCCATCGCCATCCGGATGGCGCGTGACGGGCAAACGGGGCGATGGGTCATGGGACGGGACCTTTCAGGCGTCGATGCCGTAGCGGGCGCGATAGGCGGCGACCGCATCCTTGCTGGCGGCCAGCGACGGGTCGCCGGTGGTGGCGAGCAGCTGCATCAGGTCGGCCAGCGTGGCGATGGCCACCACCTTCAGGCCCAGCGTCTGCTCGACGTACTGCACGCCCGAGCGGCGGTCCTCGCCCTCGTCGCGTGCGCGTTCCTGGCGATCCATCGTGATGGCCACGCCCACCGGCTCTGCGCCGACGGCGCGGATCAGGTCGGCGGCCTCGCGCTTGGAGGCGCCGTCGGTGATGACGTCGTCGATGATCATCACGCGGCCCCTGACCGGCGCGCCCACCAGCGTGCCGCCCTCGCCGTGATCCTTGGCTTCCTTGCGGTTGTACGCGTAGGTGACGTTCTTGCCGTGCCTGGCGAGCCCGATGGCCACCGCGGCGGCCAGCGTGATGCCCTTGTAGGCCGGGCCGAACAGCATGTCGAACTCCACGCCGGAAGCGAGCAGCCGGCGTGCATAGAATTCGCCCAGACGCATGAGCTTCATGCCGTCGTCGAAGAACCCGGTGTTGAAGAAGTAGGGCGACTGGCGTCCGGCCTTCGTCTTGAAATCACCGAACCGCAGAACACCGGCCTCCACCGAGAACTGGACGAATTCCTGCGCGAGCAGGTCGTTGGTGGGTGCTGTCATGGAGTAGTGCCTTGGGATTTCGCTTGGTGACATTGAACCTGAACGGGATCCGTTCGGCCCACAACAAGGGCTTTCTTGCATGGGCGGAGTCCATGAAGGCCGATTGTATGGGCGTACAGGAGGTCAAGGCGCAGCACGAGCACGTGCACGAGACCTTCGACACCCTGGACGGCATGGCCGGCCGCTTCCACTACGCGGTCAAGAAGGGCTACTCCGGCGTGGGCCTGTACAGCCGCGTCGCGCCCACCGAGGTCGTCACCGGCTTCGGCGACGCCGAGTTCGACGACGAGGGCCGCTACATCGAGTTCCGCTTCGACAAGCCGTCCGAAGGCCTGAGCCATCCGTTCGAGAAGCTCAGCATCATCAGCTGCTACTTCCCCAGCGGCTCGTCCGGCGAGGAACGCCAGGCCGCCAAGTTCCGCTTCCTCGACCTGATCTACCCGCACCTGATGGCGCTCAAGGGCCAGCGCGAGTTCATCCTGGTCGGCGACATCAACATCGCGCACAAGAACATCGACCTGAAGAACTGGAAGGGCAACCAGAAGAACTCCGGCTTCCTGCCCGAGGAGCGCGAGTGGATGACCAAGCTGCTGACCGACGGCGGCCTGGTCGACGTGTTCCGCACGCTCAACGACAAGGAAGAGCAGTACACGTGGTGGAGCAACCGCGGCCAGGCCTGGGCGAAGAACGTGGGCTGGCGCCTGGACTACCACCTGGCCACGCCCGGCGTCGCCGCGCTGGCGCGCAAGGAAGCCATCCACATCGAGTCGCGCTTCAGCGACCACGCGCCGCTGACGATCGACTACGACTTCACGCTGTAGACGCGTCGGCGGGCTCACTCGATGCGTTCGACCCACCGCGCACGCGAAGCGCCCGGGGCGAACGGCTCGGCAAAGTACTGCGTCTCGTGGATCACCTTGCCGCCGGCGAATTCCATGATGCTGACCATGTGGAACGGCCGGTCGCCGTAGCCCATGGCCAGTTCGCTGACCCACAGGCCGCCCTCGCCCTTCAGGCCGCGCAAGGAGAAGCGCTTGCGGTCCGGCTGCGCCATGCGCGACGCCTGGATCCGCTGACTGCCGCGGATGCGTTCGCCCGACTGCGGATAGTCGAGCACGGCGTCCTGGTCATAGATCTCGTGCTCGGTCGCGAAATCACCGGCGTCCGAGGCGGCCCAGTGGCGCTGCACTGCAGCCCGGATGTCGTCCTGATGCATGACGGTCCCCCATCGCGCCGCTCCGTCCGGACTGGCGGGCACCGGCGTCGCGAGCGTGCCCGGGGAC
>DATCRO010000519.1:0-9714 GCA_036569025.1 Burkholderiaceae bacterium | reverse complement strand
CGAGAACGCCCGCGTCGAGCAGCGCACCGACCTCGACAAGCTGGTGATGGAGATCGAGACCAACGGCGCCATCTCGCCCGAGGAAGCGATCCGTTCGTCGGCCAAGATCCTGGTGGAACAGCTCGCCGTGTTCGCGCAGCTGGAAGGTTCGGACATCGCCGCGTTCGACCAGCCGGCCCCGCGCACGGCCCAGTTCGACCCGATCCTGCTGCGTCCGGTCGACGAGCTCGAGCTCACGGTGCGTTCGGCAAACTGCCTGAAGGCCGAAAACATCTACTACATCGGCGACCTGATCCAGCGTACCGAGACCGAGCTGCTCAAGACCCCCAACCTGGGTCGCAAGTCGCTCAACGAAATCAAGGAAGTCCTCGCTTCGCGCGGCCTCACGCTGGGCGCGCGTCTCGAGAACTGGCCCCCGCAAGGTCTGGACAAGCGCTAAGCCGCTGTCCTGATCGCTTTTTTGTAGGTTCCCCGCTGCCGGGCCCGTCGATCCAGACGGGCGCCGTGTGCAAACCCCCGGTACCTGATCCGGCCGGGGTTCAATAAAGAGACCAAAGGAAATCACCATGCGCCATCGTCACGGCCTTCGCAAGCTCAACCGCACCTCGTCGCACCGCCAAGCCATGTTCAAGAACATGGCCGTCTCGCTGCTGCGCCACGAAGCCATCAAGACCACGCTGCCCAAGGCCAAGGAACTGCGCCGCGTCGTCGAGCCCCTGATCACGCTGGCCAAGGAGCCGACGCTGGCGAACCGCCGCCTGGCCTTCGACCGCCTGCGCGACCGCGAGATCGTCACCAAGCTGTTCGACGTGCTGGGCCCGCTGTTCAAGGCGCGTCCGGGCGGCTACACCCGCATCCTGAAGATGGGCTTCCGCAACGGCGACAACGCGCCGATGGCGTTCGTCGAGCTGGTCGAGCGCTCGCACTCGGAAGAAGCCGTCACCGATTCGGAAGCCTGAGCGGCTCCCGCTTCCTGACACGAAGGCCGGCACATGCCGGCCTTTTTCATTGGCGCGTCGCGCGCGGGGAAGCGGGCGCGGGCCGGCGCGTGCGCGCGACGCCCGCCACGGCCAGCAGGCCCGCCAGCAGCATCGCGGACGTGCCGGGCTCGGGCGCATCGCTGACGGGATCGCCGGAACTCGCGTACGACGAGACGTAGCCGCTGAACAGGCCCGAGATCGTCGCGTCGGTGTCGTTGAGGTAGGTGAGCGTGACGAACGTCGTCTCGGTATCGCTGTACTGGCCGAACAGCCCCGAGGCGTAGACGTTGAAGTTGACGTATGCGCGCTGCGGGCCCAGGCCGGTCTCGTCGCCGATGGACATCAGCAGCCCGCTCTCGGCGAACTCGTCGGGGCTGGCGCCGCTGGCCGAGGCCGTGGCGGTCACCGTGGCCGAGATCGTCAGGAGCGTGCCGGGCGCGAGCGTGAACAGCGCGGCGCCGACGTCGTTGACCAGCCCGATCGTGCCGTCGCCGAACGATGCCGGCACCAGGCTGCTCGCGAACGCGCTGGCGCTGGCCACGGCGCCGCGGCCGAAGACGTCGCCGGTCATGGTGGCGGAGCCGCCGGCGAACGGATCGGGCGTCGTTGCCGTGGACGCGTCACCGAAGGCCTTGCCGCTCGCGGCCGACCAGTGCTGGTCGGGACGCGGGCTGCCGGACGAGCTGTCGCAGACCGAGGTGCTGCCTCCCGCGCCGGCGAAGCTCACGCCGGGCTGGCTGCCGGGAACGACGGACTTCACCGTGACGACGAAATCGCTCACGCTGATGTCCGACGAGGTGCTCGCCCACGCTGCGGGGGCGAGGACGCTCGTCATCGCGGCCGCGCAGGCCGCGATCCAATGCCGCTTCATGTCTCCTCCAGACTGTCGTTGTCGGGCGGCCCCCGAGTCGTCCGCCTCGAATCGGGGCAATCCGGGGGCCCCCCGAAGGTCGGCCGGGGACCGGCGACAATCCATTCTTCCACGGGAACGAGCCGGCTCCGGCCGACTCTACAACTCCATGATTCGACTGCCTTCGATGCGGGCCGCCTGGGCGCTCCTCGCTCTCCTGCTGACGTTCGCCATGGCCGGCCCGGCGCGCGCCGCGGGCGATTTCCTCGACCCCGACCAGGCGTTCACGCTGTCGGTGCGCGTGCTCGATGCCAGCAAGCTCGAGCTGGACTACAAGGTCGCGCCCGGCTACTACCTGTATCGCGAGCGCTTCAAGTTCGCGTCGCCCGACGCCAAGCTGGGCGAGCCGCAGATCCCGCCCGGCAAGAAGCACTACGACACCGCGCTGGAGCAGAACGTCGAGACGTACCACGACGGCGTGGTCGTGATCCTTCCGATCGTCTCCGCGGGCAAGTCGTTCACGCTGAACGCCACGCACCAGGGCTGCGCCGACAAGGGCCTGTGCTACCCGCCGCAGCCGCGCACGCTGGCCGTGACGATGAAAGGCTTCGGCGCCGATGCCGATTCGGTCAAGGTGGTGGCCGACGCCGACGCGGCGGCCGCGCCGGCCGGCGTGAACCCGCCCGCCGTGGGCCAGGTGGCCGGCGGCATGAGCGTCGCGCCGGGCGCGCTGCCCGACCCGCTGCGCAGCGTGACCATGGCGCCGGGCGTGGCACCGGCGGCGCAGGTCGATCGCGCGCCGCAGGGCGGGACGACGACGATCCTGGCGCCGGTGCCGGCGGCCGCGCCGGCACCGGCGCCCGAAGCCACCGACAGCGGCGTCGGGGCCGCGCTCGCGGGCGGCCACCTGTGGCTCATCATCCTCATCTCGATCGGCGCCGGCCTGGGCCTGGCGGCCACGCCCTGCGTCTGGCCGATGTTCCCGATCCTGTCGTCCATCATCGCGGGCCAGGGCAATGTCGTGACGCCGCGGCGCGGGCTCGCGCTGGCGGCCATGTATTCGCTCGGCGTCGCGCTGGTCTACACCGCGCTGGGTGTTGCCGCCGGCCTGCTCGGCAAGGGCTTCGCGGGCGACCTGCAGAAGCCGGCCGTGCTGGCCACCTTCGGCGTGTTGCTGGTCGTGCTGTCGCTGTCCATGTTCGGCTTGTACGAATTGCAGCTTCCGGCGGCGCTGCGCGACCGCCTCAATGCGAAGAACGAGACGCTGTCGGGCGGCCAACTCGGGGGCGTGTTCGCGATGGGCGTGCTTTCGGCGCTGATCGTGAGCCCGTGCGTGTCGGCGCCGCTGGTCGGCGTGCTGGTGTACATCGGCAACCAGCATGACGCGCTGCTGGGCGGCATCTCGCTGTTCTCGATCGCCGTGGGCATGTGCGTGCCGCTGCTGGTCATCGGTGCCTCGGCCGGCACCCTGCTGCCCCGCAGCGGCAGCTGGATGGACGTGGTCAAGCGCTTCTTCGGCCTGATGCTGCTGGGCGTCGCGCTGTACCTGGTGCATCCGATCGTCCCGGCGCTGTTCTCGATGCTGGCCTGGGGCGCGCTGGCGATCATCACCGGCGTCGTGCTGGGCGCCTTCGAGCCGGTCACCAGCAAGGACTACGAGGGCACGGCGCGCACCGTCAAGGGCCTTGGCATCCTGTTCGTCATCATCGGTGCGATCGAACTCGTCGGCGCGTCCAGCGGCGGCCTCGATCCGACGCAACCGCTGGCCCGCCTCGCAGGGCGCGGCGGCGCGAGCGCCGAGGCCGGCCCGCGCTTCGACCGCGTCTCCAGCATCGCCGAACTCGACCAGCGGCTGCAGTCCGCCGGCCGGCCGGTGATCCTGGACTTCTATGCCGACTGGTGCGTCTCGTGCAAGGAGATGGAGTCGCAGACCTTCGTCGACCCGGCCGTGCGCGCCAAGCTGGACAAGGCCGTGCTGCTGCGTGCCGACGTCACCGCGAACTCGGCCGACGACCAGGCGCTGCTCAAGCGCTTCCACCTGTTCGGCCCGCCCGGCATCATCCTGTTCGACGCCCAGGGCCGCGAACTCGAGACGGTGCGCGTCGTCGGCTTCCAGGACGCCGCGCAGTTCTCGGCCAGCCTGTCGGCCGCCGGCCTGTGAAGCTCGCGCAGATCCTGTTCTCGCAGGGCTTCGGCACCCGCCGCGCCTGCGAAGGGCTCGTGGGCGGGGGCTACGTGGCCATCGACGGCGTGCTGCACGACGATCCGTACGAGGACCTCGCCCCCGAGGGCCTGGTGCTCAACGTCGAGGGCAAGGACTGGCCGGTGCACCTGAAGGCGCTGGTCGCGCTGAACAAGCCCGCCGGCTACGAGTGCTCCAAGAAGCCCAAGCATCACCCGAGCGTCTACAGCCTGCTGCCGGCCCCGCTGCTGCGGCGCGACGTGCAGGCCGTGGGCCGGCTCGACGAGGACACCACCGGCCTGCTGCTGTTCACCGACGACGGCCAACTGCTGCATCGCTGGACGTCGCCCAAGCACCACGTGCCCAAGGTCTACGACGCGTCCTGCAAGCACCCGGTGACGCCCGAGCAGATCGCGCGGCTGCTCGCCGGCGTGGTGCTGATGGACGACCCCGAGCCGGTGCGCGCGCTCGCCGCCGAGCCCTGGGACGGCGCGACCGGCGGACTGCACGGCGTGCGGTTGACGCTGGCCGAAGGCAAGTACCACCAGGTCAAGCGCATGCTGGCGGCGGTGGGCAACCGCGTCGAGGCGCTGCATCGCAGCCGCTTCGGCAAGCTGGCGCTGCCGGACGACCTCGCGCCCGGCGCGTGGTGCTGGCTCCCGGGCACGCAGGTCGTCGCCGACTGACGCGCCTGCGCCGGCCTGCACGCGCGGGCCGGCGCGCGAACTGGGTCACGCCGGGGGCGGCGAAGGCGCGGCGCCGCTTGCCCGCGGCTCGCGCACGCGGCTATGCTGGAGCAGGCGCCCTCCGTCGCCACTGAAACCCCGGTGACGCGCCTGACCATGCCCCTGTTGCGACTCAAGTCCATCCCCACGCTCGCCGCGCTGGGCCTGGTCGCGCTGTGCGGCTGCCAGCCGGTGTCCACGGTCAAGGTGGGCTTCATCGGCGAGCTGTCGGGCCGCGTGTCCGAACTGACCATCGACGGCCGCAACGGCACACAGCTGGCCATCGAGGCGCTCAATGCGCAGTCCGGGCCGCGCTACGAGCTGCACCTGCACGACGACTCGCCCGCGGCCGGCACGCCCGCGGGCATCATCGACGCGCTCGCCGACGAGGGCGACGCGTTCGCGATCGGGCCGATGACCAGCGTGCTGGCCAAGGCGATGATCCCCGAGGCCGACAAGCGCCAGCTCGTGCTGATCAGCCCCACCGCGAACTCCGACGAGCTGAGCGGCATGGACGACTGGTTCTTCCGCGTCATCCCGCCGGCCGGGCCGGGCGCGATGCAGATCGCCGACGCGGCGGTGGGTCGCGGGCTGCTGACGGCATCGGTGATGGCCGAGTGGCGCAACCGCACCTACAGCGAGAGCTTCGCCGACACCTTCGCCACGCGCTTTCGCGCGCAGGGCGGCACGGTGTCGAACGTGGTGCGCTACGAGAGCGACGGCCATCCGGACTACGCCAGGATCGCCGGCGAGCTGCTGTCGGCGCATCCGCGGCTCGTGCTGCTGGTGTGCGGTTCGGCCGATGCGTCCATCATCGCGCAGCAGCTGCGCCGGCTTGATCCGGACGTGCAGATCGCGATGGCGTCGTGGGCCGCGAACGCGCAGCTCCTGCAGATGGGCGGCCGCGCGATCGAGGGTGCACTGGTGCTGCAGGCGCTCGACCTCGACAGCCCCGAGCCGGCGTACGTCGCGTTCCGCAAGCGCTACATCGAGCGCTTCGGCAACCCGCCCAGCCAGGCGGCGGTGTTCTCCTACGACGCGACGATGCTGGGCGCCGAAGGCCTGCGCCGCAAGACGGTCGGCCAGTCCCTGCGCGACGCGCTGCGCGCCCCGGCCACCTGGCCCGGGCTGCAGCAGCCCATCGTGCTCGATCACTTCGGCGACAGCGTCAGCCGCTTCCGGCTCAGCGAGGTGCGCCAGGGCCGTTTCGTGATGGTGGGATCGTGAGGCGATGAAACCCGCGCGCCAGTCGCTCAAGCGCATCCTCACGCGCCAGTACGTGCTGCTCGCGTGCGTGCCGCTGCTGCTGGTGGTGGTGCTGTGGAGCGCGGTCGCGATCCCCGCGACGCTGCGCGACATCGAGGAGGAGAACGCGCGCACCGCGCTGCTGATCCGCGCGCAGGTGGAGCTGCTGATCTCCGCGCCGCGCGAGGCCGTCGCGCGCGCGGCCGCGCGCGTCGCGCCCGGCACGCGCGAGCAGGACGTGCGCGAGGAGCTCGGCGAGGCGCTGGCGACCGCGCCCGCGCTCGAATCGGTGCTGCTGCTCGATCGCGACGGCATGGCCACCATTGCCGAGGTGCGCCCGGGCACGCAGGTCAACCGCAAGAACTGGGAAGGGCTCGACCTGTCGCGCCGCCCGTTCTACCAACGCGCCCGCCACGCCGACGCGCCGGTCTGGTCGGAGACCTTCCTGTCGCCGCTGACCGGGCGCATCACCGCCGTCGTCGCCGCTCCCGCCGGCGGCCGCATGGTCGTGGGCGACCTGTCGCTGGACAGGATGGCGCAGCAGATCCGCGCGTCCGTCGAGACGCGCGACCTGGCCGTCATCGTCTTCGACAGCCTGGGCCGCGTGATCGTGCATCCCGACCAGCGGCGCGCGAACTGGCAGGAGAACCTGAGCCAGTTCGAGCTCGTGCACCGCGCGCTCAATGGGTACTCGGGCTCGGGCGAGATCGACTTCGACGGCCAGCGCTGGCTGGCGAGCGTCGCGCCCGCGGCCACCACGGGCTGGTACGTGCTGGTCGCGCAGCCGCGCAACGCGCTGTTCGCTCCGGTGATGCAGCTGGCCGGCGTCGTCGGCATCGCCGTGCTGGTGGTGCTGGTGGTCGTCGTCGCGATCGCGCTGAAGCTCGCGCAGCGCCAGGCCGGCAACTACCGGCAGCTGGTCAGCGCCGCCACCGACCTCGTCGATGACCGGCCGAGCGGCCCCGGCGAACCGGGGGCCGAGGCGGACCTCGGCAGCGAGGAAGTCGCCGCGCTGTGGGCGCAGCTGCGCCGGCTGCTCGATCGCGCCAAGGAGCAGGAGCGCAGCGCGCGCCATGCGCAGGCCGAGCTGCAGGCGCTGCTCGACGCGGCCACCGAGGTCGCGATCATCGCGGTCGATGCGAACCACGTCGTGCGGCTGTTCAACCGCGGCGCGGAGAAGATGCTGGGACACCGCGCATCCGACATGCTGGGCCGCCAATGCCCGATGGAGATGCACGACGCGGCCGAACTCGCGCAGCGCGCTCAGGAGCTCAGCGTGCAGTTCAAGCGCACGGTGCGCGGTCGCGAGGCGATCACCGCCGTCGCCGAGCGCTTCGGCTACGAGGTCCGTGACTGGACCTACTTGCGCAAGGACGGCTCGCGCCTGACCGTGTCGCTCGCGGTCACCGCCGTGCGCGCGCCGGCCGCCGGTGACGACGCGCCGCAGGGCCCGCGCGAGCGCACTGCGGCGGGCGAGGTGGTGTTCGCGCCGGGCAGCGGCGTCGTGGCGCCCGGCGGCGACGCGCTCGGCTTCCTGTTCGTGGGCACCGACCAGTCCGAACGCGTGCGCTCCGGCGAGCTCGAGCTCGCGCGGCGGCGCGCCGAGGCCGCGAGCCAGGCGAAGTCGGAATTCCTCTCGCGCGTGAGCCACGAGCTGCGCACGCCGATGAATGCGATGCTGGGCTACGCACAGCTGCTGCAGCTGGAGGACGCCCATCCGCTCGACGAGCACCAGCGCGAACGCGTCGCACGCATCGAGGCCGCGGGCTGGCACCTCGTGACGCTGATCAACGACGTGCTGGACCTGTCCACCATCGAGTCGGGCAACGCCCGCATCCAGATGGCCGACATCGACGTCGCGCTCGTCATCAACGAGAGCGTGCGACTGCTCGCGCCGCTGGCCGCCAACGCGAAGGTCGCACTGGCGGTGACGCTGCCGCCGCAGTTGCCGCGCGAGGCGCTGGGCGTGCAGGCCGACGCCACGCGGCTGCGCCAGGTGCTGGTCAACGTGATCGGCAACGCGATCAAGTACAACCTGGAGAACGGACGCGTCGATGTGACGGTGCACGTGCGTGCGCCGCAGCCGGCGCACGATGGCGACCTCGACGAGGAGACGGACGCCGGACGCCTCGTCATCGAGATCGCCGATACCGGCCGGGGCATGACCGCCGCCCAGCTCGCGCGCCTGTTCTCGGCGTTCGACCGGCTGGGGCTGGAGTCCAGCGCGATCGAGGGCACCGGCATCGGCCTCGTGATCAGCCGCCGCCTGGTCGAGCGCATGGGCGGCGAGATCGCCGTCGACAGCCGCCCCGACGTCGGCACGCGCGTCACGCTGACCCTGCGCCGCGCGCAGGCCGGGCCGCTCGCGGCCGCGGGCGACGCGCCCGCGAACCTGGCGCTGCCGCGCAGCGCCGGCGGGCAGATCGTCTACGTCGAGGACAACCCCATCAACGCGCTGCTGATGCAGGAGGTGGTCGAGCAACGCCCCGACTGCACGCTGCACCAGGCAGTGAGCGTGCGCGACGGCATCGACATGATCGAGCGCCTGCGGCCCGACCTCGTGCTGGTCGACCTGCACCTGCCCGACGGTTCGGGCCTGCAGGTGGCCGAATGGATGCGCACGCGACCGATGCTGGCGCGGGTGCCCGTCGTGGTGGTGTCGGCCGACAGCACGCAGACCCAGCGCGACGCGGCGACCGTCGCCGGCGTGCGCGCCTACCTCGCCAAGCCCATCCGCCTTCCCGAGGCGCTGCGCCTCATCGACGAGCTGCTGCCCGCGTCGGCGTGACGCCGCGTCCGGGTGCGCACGTGTGTTCTTTTCACGTCTTCACCGCGCGTCCGTGACATGGGCGCAAATTTATGCCATAATCACATCCTTCAGTCGCGGGGTGGAGCAGTCTGGTAGCTCGTTGGGCTCATAACCCAAAGGTCGTTGGTTCAAATCCAGCCCCCGCAACCACCGAATACGTAGGAAACATGCGGCGCTCCCAGTGAGCGCCGTTTTGCTTTCCGGGCCCGGATATCTCGTTGTGACGAGGTTTGTGTCGAGGTCTGTGCCGTCACGGCAGTCGCGGGCGCATCCGACGACCTTTGGTCTCTGTGTCGAGTGGTCGACCGTTGGGCGGTCTTTTGACCGCTGGGTGTCGATGACTGTTAGGCGATATTTGCGAACTTCGGTGTGGCCGCTCCGCGCGTTGAAGCGCTCATCGTCACGCTTGAGTCCAGGCAGGAGGAGCCTGTCAGAAATTTCGCGTGCGAGGCGTAGCATCGCGACCTGGAGCAGGTAGGCCAATCTCCAGTGTCGTCACCTTTTCCTCGGGGCGGGCCTTCAGGCAGTCCAGTACCGCTTTCACAAGATGCAGAGCCATGTCACTTCCCCGATGCCTTGACCTGTTGGTACACGGCGCGCATCAGGTGGCTGGCTGCCACGCTACGGAACGCCTCGTCGTTCATCAGGCGGACGAAGATGTCTTCGTTGCCGTCCATGCGCTCGATGAACAGGTTCTCGAGCTGCTTATTGAAAACCGGCTCGAAGTTCTCGATGCTGTTGGCCATCACCGCCTGGCGCAGCTGCTCATTGGCCACCGCGGTTTCGCGCACTTGGTCGAAGAAGAGCTGGTCAGCCGGCGTGAACTCGGTGCCGAACCGCTCATTGAGCTTGCCGACCAAGGTTGACAGCTGCACGTCTTCATCGGCTTGGCCGGTACCCACCTCGGTGGGCCCGTACAGCGC
>DATCRO010000518.1:0-3496 GCA_036569025.1 Burkholderiaceae bacterium | reverse complement strand
GGCGTCGTCCACCATGTCGGCCTTGTTCAGGAAGACGATGATGTAGGGCACACCGACCTGGCGCGACAGCAGGATGTGCTCGCGCGTCTGGGGCATCGGGCCGTCCGCGGCCGAGCACACCAGGATGGCGCCGTCCATCTGGGCCGCACCGGTGATCATGTTCTTGACGTAGTCGGCGTGGCCCGGGCAGTCCACGTGCGCGTAGTGGCGGTTGGCCGTCTCGTACTCGACGTGCGCGGTGTTGATCGTGATGCCGCGCGCCTTTTCCTCGGGCGCCGCGTCGATCTGGTCGTACGCCTTGGCTTCGCCGCCGAACTTGCTCGACAGCACCGTCGTGATGGCCGCCGTCAGCGTGGTCTTGCCATGGTCCACGTGACCGATGGTGCCGACGTTCACGTGCGGCTTGGTACGTTCAAACTTGCCTTTTGCCATCTTGCGCTCCTAGTCAAGCGTTCGAAAAAGAAACGGGGAAAACGAGGGTGGTGCCCATGGCGCGGATCGAACGCGCGACCTCTCCCTTACCAAGGGAGTGCTCTACCACTGAGCCACATGGGCATCGACACTGGCTTGGACACCGGCCGGAGGGCCCGTGTTCAAACCGCTGTCGACAACGGTCTGCACTGTCTACTGTCTTGACGGCTGCTGCAACACTGGAGCGGGAGACGGGAATCGAACCCGCGTCATTAGCTTGGAAGGCTAGGGTTCTACCATTGAACTACTCCCGCCTGCAGCCAGGGACAGTCTTCGCACACTTGGTGGAGGAGGCTGGATTCGAACCAGCGTACGCGTTAGCGGGCAGATTTACAGTCTGCTGCCTTTAACCACTCGGCCACCCCTCCAGGAGCGAAGCCCGCAACTATACCACACCAGATTCGGGATTGGATAGACCCCCGAGCGTCGTCGGCTGCGAAACCGCGGTCACACGCCTGTCGCTGCTCGTCAGGCGAGCGACCACCAGTCCACGAGTCCCGCCGTTGCCGCGAAATGGCTGCCGTCGGCCATGAATTCGCGCTTGAAGTCGTGCGACGGATGGCGCGCGCGCAGCACGCGGGCGCACGACCCGGCCGGGCAGGCCGAATCGAAGAATGCCTGGGCGGGCCTGCCCCACAGCAGGAAGGCCGGCGGATCGACGCGGCCCGCAAGCACGCGGACGATATCGGAAGTGAGCGCTTGCCAACCACAATTCATGTGCGCGCCGGCGGCGCCGACTTCGACCGTCAGGACGGGGTTGAGCATCAGCACGCCCTGGCGCGCCCAGCCGTCGAGCAGCCAGCGCTCGGGCGGCTGCCAGCCAGGCCGGTCGGCCTTGAGGATCTCGAAGATGCGCCGCAGCGACACCGGCTTGCCGTGACCGGCCGAGAACGCCAGGCCGTCGGCGTGGCCGGGCCGCGGATACGGATCCTGGCCGAACACGACCACCTTGACCTCGCCGGGCGCCAGCAGCCGCAGCGCGCGGAACGGATCCGGCGGCGCGATCTCGCGCTCGCCCGACACCGCCCGCACCGCGTCCGCGACGGCCTGCTCGGCCGCGGGCGTCCAGCCCGCCAGGACCTCGCGCCAGGCCGCCGGCAGGTGGGCGAACGCGGCGGGAAGGTCGGCGGCGATCCGCACGCGCGGGACGTCGCCCTGCGCGTCCGTGTCGCCGAACGGCAGGTCGGCCTGCCCGCTCATGGCTTCGGGGCGCCGAACAGCGCCTGCAGCGCGACGCCCGGATCGGCGGCGCGCATGAAGGCCTCGCCGACCAGGAAGGCGTGCACGTCCGCCGCGCGCATCCTGGCCACGTCGGCCTGGGACAGGATGCCCGATTCGGTGACCAGCAGCCGATCGGCCGGGACGCGGTCCAGCAGTCCCAGCGTCGTGTCCAGCGTCACCTCGAACGTGCGCAGGTTGCGGTTGTTGATGCCCAGCAGCGGGGTGCGCAGGCGCAGCGCGCGATCGAGCTCGGCGCCGTCGTGCACCTCGACCAGCACGTCCAGCCCCTGCTCGAAGGCCGCGGCCTCCAGCTCGGCCATCTGCGAATCGGCCAGGCACGCGGCGATCAGCAGGACGCAGTCGGCGCCCATCGCGCGCGCCTCGACGACCTGGTACGGGTCGACGATGAAATCCTTGCGGATCACCGGCAGCGCGCAGGCGGCGCGCGCGGCGCGCAGGTAGTCCTCGTGGCCCTGGAAGAACTGCACGTCCGTGAGCACCGACAGGCAGGCCGCCCCGTGCGCCGCGTAAGTGACCGCGATGGCCGCCGGGTCGAAGTGCTCGCGCAGCACGCCCTTGCTGGGGCTGGCCTTCTTGATCTCGGCGATGACGGCGGCGTCGCCGCGCGCCACCTTCGCGCGCATGGCCGCGGCAAAGCCGCGCGGCGCGGACTGGGCGCGCGCCAGCTCCTGCAGGTCGGCCTCGCTGCGCCTGGGACGGGCGGCGGCGATCTCCTCGCGCTTGACGGCGACGATGCGGTTCAGGATGTCAGACATTGGGCTTCAACTTCTGCGTGACGGCCACGAACTGGTCCAGCTTGGCCTGCGCCGCGCCGCTGGCCACGGCCTCGCGGGCGCGCTTGACGCCGTCGGCCACCGAGCCCGCCACGCCCGCGCAGTACAGCGCGGCGCCTGCGTTGAGCAGCACGACGTCGCGCACCGGGCCGTCCTCGTTGGACAACGCGCGGCGGATGCACGCCACCGACTCCTGCTGGTTGGCCACGCGCAGCACGCGCGAGTCGTACACCGGCAGGCCGAAGTCGCTCGGGTGCACGACGTACTCGCGCACCTCGCCCTTGTGCAGTTCGCCCACCAGCGTCTCGCCCGACAGCGACACCTCGTCCATGCCGTTCATGCCGTAGACGACCATCACGTGCTCGGAGCCCAGGCGCTGCAGCACGCGCACCTGGATGCCGACCAGGTCGGGGTGGAACACGCCCATCAGCTGGTTGGGCGCGCCGGCCGGGTTGGTGAGCGGGCCCAGGATGTTGAAGATCGTGCGCACGCCCAGCTCCTTGCGCACCGGCGCCGCGTGCTTCATCGAGGCGTGGTGGTTGGGCGCGAACATGAAGCCGATGCCCGTCTCCTCCAGGCAGGTGGCCACGAGCTCGGGCGACAGGTTGATGTGGGCGCCGAGCGCCTCCATCACGTCGGCGCTGCCCGAGGTGGACGACACGCTGCGGCCGCCATGCTTGGCCACGCGCGCCCCGGCGGCGGCGGCGACGAAGACGGACGCCGTGGAGATGTTGAACGTGTGCGAGCTGTCGCCCCCGGTGCCCACGATGTCGACCAGGTTTGCGCGGTCGACCACCGGCACCGGCGCCGCGAACTCGCGCATCACGGTGGCCGCCGCAGTGATCTCGCCGATGGTCTCCTTCTTGACGCGCAGGCCGATCGCGATGGCGGCGATCATCGTCGGCGACATCTCGCCGCTCATGATGCGGCGCATCAGCGCGAGCATCTCGTCGTGGAAGATCTCGCGATGCTCGATGACGCGGGTCAGGGCTTCGGTGTCGGAAATCGGC
>DATCRO010000517.1:0-2673 GCA_036569025.1 Burkholderiaceae bacterium | reverse complement strand
TCGGCACACTGCGCGACCGCGCCGGCCTGCGCGGCAGCCGCTTCAAGCAATTCGCCTACGGCATTCTCGCGCTGGGCTGGCGCGGCGAGGCGCGGCACTGGGCGCGCCACGAGACGGCCTACCTGCTGCTGGCGGAGCTCGACACCAAGCCGCGCACCACCTACCTCGCGCGGATCCGCCCCGCCGACCAGGCCTGACGCGATGGCCGACGTTCCCGCCTCCCGCGAGTCCGGCGTGCTGCGCCCAGGCTGGGGCTACGCGAGCGTCACCGACAAGATCGCCGGCCTGGTGCTGACGCGCCCGGTGCGCTGGCCCTGGCTGGCGGCCTTCCTCGCAACGATGGCCGGCACGATCGTCTACCTGGCGGCGATGACGTACCTGTTCATCGAGGGCGTGGGCATCTGGGGCATCAACATCCCGGTCGCCTGGGGCTTTGCCATCGGAAACTTCGTCTGGTGGATCGGCATCGGCCATGCGGGCACCTTCATCTCGGCGATCCTGCTGCTGCTGCGCCAGCGCTGGCGCACGTCGATCAACCGCTTCGCCGAGGCGATGACGCTGTTTGCCGCGGGCATGGCCGGCCTGTTTCCGATCCTGCATCTGGGCCGCCCGTGGTTCGCCTACTGGCTCACGCCCTATCCCGACCACATGAACCTGTGGCCGCAATGGCGCAGCCCGCTGGTGTGGGACGTGTTCGCGATCTCGACGTACCTGATCGTCTCCGCGCTGTTCTGGTACCAGGGCATGCTGCCCGACCTCGCGACGCTGCGCGACCGCGCGAAGGATCGCGGCAAGCGCATCGCGTACGGCCTGATGGCGCTGGGCTGGCGCGGCGAGGCGCGGCACTGGGCGCGCCACGAGACGGCCTACCTGCTGCTGGCGGGCATCGCCACGCCGCTGGTGGTGTCGGTGCACTCGGTGGTCGCGATGGACTTCGCCATCGGCAACACGCCCGGCTACCACTCCACCATCTTCCCGCCCTACTTCGTGGCCGGTGCGCTGTTCTCCGGCTTCGCGATGGTGCTCACGCTCGCGATCCCGCTGCGCAAGGCGTTCCAGCTGGAGGACTTCATCACCGAGGTGCACCTGGACCATGCCGCCAAGGTGCTGCTGGCCACGGGCTGGCTGGTCGCCTACGGCTACCTCGCCGAGAACTTCATGGCCTTCTTCAGCGGCGACCGCTACGAGATCGACATGACCGTCGACCGCTGGACCGGCTTCTACGCGCCGGTCTACTGGGGGCTGATGCTGTGCAACGTCGTGCTGCCGCAGGGGCTGTGGTGGCGCAAGGCACGGCGCAGCCCGTGGCTGCTGTTCGCGCTGTCCATCGTCGTGAACCTGGGCATGTGGATGGAGCGCTTCCTGATCGTCGTGCAGAGCACCAGCCACGACTTCATGCCCTCGGCCTGGGGCCGCTTCGTGCCGACGCGCTGGGACTGGATCTTCCTGTTCGGCTCGATCAGCATGTTCGCCTGGCTGTTCCTGCTGTTCATCCGGCTGCTGCCGGCGATCTCCATCTCGGAGATGCGTGAGCTCGTCAAGGAGGAGAGCCGATGAGCGATCCTCGCTGGGCCCTGATGGCCGAGTACGAGACCGCGGAGGCGCTGGTGGCCGCGGCGCAGGCCGCGCACGACGCGGGCTTCCGCGCGATCGAGGCCTATGCGCCGTTCCACGTCGAGGGCCTGGCCGAGGCGGTCGGATTCGAACGCAGCCGGCTGCCGGCCGTCGTGCTTGCCGGCGGCCTGCTCGGCGGCCTGGGTGGCTACTTCCTGCAGTGGTACGCGGCGGTGCGCTCGTACCCGATCGAGGTCGGCGCCCGGCCGCTTCACAGCTGGCCGATGTTCGTGCCCGTCACCTTCGAGATGACCGTGCTGTTCGCCGCCTTCGCCGCGTTCTTCGGCGCGCTCGTGGCCAACGGGCTGCCGCGCCTCGCGCACCCGATCTTCGACGCGCCCGACTTCGACCTCGCCACCCGCAACCGCTTCTTCCTGTGCCTGCGCACCGACGACCCGCGCTTCGACGAGGCTCGCGCGTCGGCCGTGCTCGACGCGACGCATCCGCTGCGCCGCGCGGAGGTGGCGCGATGAGGACGCTGCTCGCGCTGCTGGCCGCGGCCTGCGTGCTCGCCGGCTGCGAACGCACGATGAAGGACATGTACGTGCAGCCCAAGCTGGGCCCGGACGACGCGAGCCCGCTGTTTCCCGACGGCAAGGGTTCGCGGCCGCCGCCGCCGGGCAGCGTGGCGGTGGCCTCGGGCGACCTCGCGTTCACCAGCGGCGGCCGCCGCGGGCGCGACGACCTCGCCGCGCGCGACGCCGCGCTGGCCGCCAGCGCGCCACCCGCCGCCGGCATGGCGTTGCTGCGACGCGGCCAGTCGCGCTACGACATCTTCTGCGCGCCCTGCCACAGCGCGCTGGGCGATGGCGACGGCCGCGTCGCGCAGCGCGGCTTCCCCCATCCGCCGACGTTCCACCAGGCGCGGCTGCGCCAGGCGCCCGACCGGCACTTCTTCGACGTCATCAGCCAGGGGTACGGCGAGATGCCGTCCTACGCCGACCGCCTGACGCCGCAGGATCGCTGGGCCGTCGTCGCCTACGTCCGGGCGTTGCAGCTGAGCCAGGACGCGCGCATCGACACGCTGCCGGCCGACCTGCAGGCCGGCTTGCGCGCGCT
>DATCRO010000516.1:0-3193 GCA_036569025.1 Burkholderiaceae bacterium | reverse complement strand
CCCAGGCCCGTGCCGAGGAACACGTCCTGCACGTCGCGCCGGCGCACCGGCTGGTTGTTGATGAAGTAGCTGGAGCCGCCCTCGCGCGTGAGCACGCGCTTGACGGCGATCTCGGCGAACTGGTTCCAGGGGCCGCCGGCGCGCGCCGACTCGTTGTTGAACACGAGTTCGACGCTCGCCCGCGCGGCGGGCTTGCGCGTGCCCGAGCCGTTGAAGATGACGTCCATCATCGACTCGCCGCGCAGCTCGCTCGCCTTGCTCTCGCCCAGCACCCAGCGCACCGCGTCCATGATGTTGGACTTGCCGCAGCCGTTGGGCCCGACGACGCCGACGCGCTGGCCGGGCAGCTGGAAGTTGGTGGGATCCGCGAAGGACTTGAACCCGGAAAGCTTGATCGAATTGAGCCGCATGAACGGTCTTGCGCCTGCAGGGCACGTCGGGGAGCGGTGTCAGTCCGCGCGTCGGGAGGCGCTCCCGCCGGTCGGCGTTGATGTGCGCTAACGTGTTGATTTATATGGATTTTCCAAGCGACGTCTGGAGCACGGCGAGCACCCCTGCGGACGCGGGAAAAGGCCCGGGATGATACCATCGCGTCCTCCCCTCCGAAGACCGGGACAGCGGTCTTCTCCCCCCACGAAATCATCCGTCGCCGCCCCCCCGGCGCGACGCAGGCACCCATGGCCAAGAAGACCCCTGCCGCACCGTCTCCCAAGTCCGCTCCCAAGGCCGCCAAGGCCTCGAAGTCCGCCCTGAAGGTCGGCGCGCGCGACATGCCGCCCAACCCGCCGACCGCGCCCAGCAAGGAGCTGCACGTGTTCGCCAACCCGTCCGCGGGCCGCGACTACGTCATCCAGTTCCAGATCCCCGAGTTCACCTGCCACTGCCCGCTGACCGGCCAGCCCGACTTCGCGCACTTCACGATCGACATGATCTGCGACCAGACGTGCATCGAGTTGAAGAGCCTGAAGATGTACATGTGGAGCTACCGCGACGAGGGCGCGTTCCACGAGAAGGTCACCAACACCATCCTGGACGACATCGTCGCGGCCACCGACCCGCGCTTCGTGCGCATCACCGCCAAGTGGTACGTGCGCGGCGGCATCTACACCAACGTCGTCGTCGAGCACCGCCAGAAGGGCTGGACGCCGCAGCCGCGCGTCGACCTGCCCGCGGCCAACCTCGGCACGGCCACCGGCCTGCTCTGAACGCCGCCATGCCCCGGTTCCCCGATGAGCCGGCCGTCGTCCGGCCGCCGTACCAGAAGTTCGACGTCTTCGTGCGCAAGAGCGAGATCGACGGCCACGGCGTGTTCGCGGCCGAGATGATCCCGCCGCGCCTGAAGATCGGCGAGATCCGCGGCGAGTCCATCAGCTGCGCCGAAGGCCGGCGCCGCGCGAAGGCGCTGCAGCGGATCATGATCGTGGAGGTGTCGTCGCGCACGGCGATCGACGCGTCCAAGTCGACCGACCCGATGCGCTTCACGAACCACTCCTGCCAGGCCAACGCGCGCCTGGCCATCATCGCCGGCCGCATCGAGTTCTACTCGCTGCGCGCGATCGAGCCGGGCGAGGAGATCACCGTGAACTACGGCGAGACGCACCACGAAGGCAAGCTGCGCTGCCGCTGCGGGGCGCCCAATTGCATCGGGGCGCTGTAGCCAAGGAGTCTGGCCTCTCCGCCCTTCGGGCCCGAGGGGTCTGGCCTCTCCTCATGTCGCCGCCGGGATGCGACCATGCGCGAGGACGTCTGCGGCGGCATGAGGCGAAGGCCTGACCTCGAACGTCAGCTGATCGGGGTCAGGCCTTCGCCTCGGACCCGCAACCAACGCCTTTGCCGATCGCAGGCCCCTCCCGCGGATCCGAGGAGAGGCCAGACCCCTGGCGGCCGTCCATCCGCGAACGGATTGCCGTGACCGCCAGCCGCCTCAAAGCGGCATCTTGGCGACCGCGCGCAGCTGCTTGGCCAGCCGCTTCTTGTCGATGTTGGCGCCCGCCTGGGCGACCAGCAGGGCGTGCAGCTCGGGGACGGTGCCCGCGCGCGGGGCGCAGTGCATCAGCACGTCGCCGGCCATCGGGCCGAAGTGCACGGTCAGCACCTTCATCGTGCGGCGCAGCGCCTCGGCGGGGATGCCGACGCCGTCGCCGGCCAGCGGCAGCGACAGGTCGGCCTTGTCGAACTCGGCGGCGCCGTCGGGCAGCATGCGGTCGCGCACGGACATCGGCTGCGACACCGGACGGCTGATGACGATGCCGCCGCGCTCGTCGACCGGCGTCTCGTCCTTGAACGACATCGGCTCGGGCAGCGAGACGCTGGGCGGCGGCGCGCGGCGCGCGTACGGCACGGGCGCCGGCCCGGAGGCCGCGGAATCGGCCGCGGCGCTCAGGGCCGCGGTGGCGGCCGCGGCGGCGGCGGTGACCGACGCGCGGCGCGTGCGCTCGACCTGGCTCTGCAGCGCGGCCGCATAGCCCTCGTCGTTCTGCACGAGATCCGGCGCGACGTCGCTGTCCTGGCGCGGCGGCACCGGCGGCTGGCCGTTGTGCGCCCACGGGTCGTGCGACGGCATGGACAGCACGCTGTCGGGAATGGCGATGGTGAGCGTGGGCACGGCGCCGGCGGCCTTGCCGCTGGGCGCGGTGCGGCGGCCGGTCTCGGGCAGTTCGCCCAGCATCGGGGCGATGGTGGTCGAGGCGCTGACGGGCTTGCCCGAGTCCAGCGTCACGACGCCCGTGCCGTGCTCGGGCACCCGCACCGCGGTCGCGTCGCGCAGCGCGTCGCGGAATTCGGCGGCGCTGGCGAATCGCTGGCTCGAGTCCAGGCGCAGCGCGCGCGAGACGACGGCGTCGAAGATCGGCGGGCGCTGGGCCTCGGCGATGGTGCTGGGCAGGCGCAGCGTGCCGCTGAGCGCGTCGGCCTGCGTGTCGACCAGCGAATTGCTGTAAGGATCGCGACCGACCAGCATGCGATACAGGATCGCGCCGGCCGCGTAGATGTCGACGCGGTGGTCGATCAGGCGGCCCGACTGGTATTCGGGCGCGATGCCCGCCTGGGCGCCGGTGCGGCCCTCGGCGCGCGCGAGGCCGAAGTCGGTGACCTTGACCAGGCCGGCGCTGGTGATCAGCACGTTGGTGAGCTTGAGGTCGCCGTGGCGCACGCCGGCGTGGTGGGCGCACTCGAGCGCTTCGAGCACCTGGTC
>DATCRO010000515.1:0-2559 GCA_036569025.1 Burkholderiaceae bacterium | reverse complement strand
CTCGATGCCCGTGCGGTGGCTGAAGCGCGCGCAATGCGCGCCGAGGGCGGCCGTGAACCCGGCGTATTCCAGCGTGGCGGGACGCAGCGTGCCGCAGAGGTCCCGGATGCCCGCCACCGTTTCGGCCAGCAGGCGCTGTGCGTCCTCGATGCGCGCCTCGCATCCGGCCGGAAGCACGGAGGCCAGGGCGCTGAGCTGGAGCTTGATGGCGGCCAGGTTGGTGCCGACGACGTCGTGCAGTTCGGCCGCGAGGCGGCGACGTTCCTCCTCGCGCGCGGCCACGGCGTGGCGCGCCAGTTCGGCGAGCCGGTCCAGGCGCTCGCGGTCGTCCGGCGGCAGGCGGTCGCCGGCGCGCCGGCCCCATGTGGTGGGCGGCCCGTTGCGTGCGTCCTCGTCGGCCTGCTTGCTCATGTGCGGATTGCACCAGCAATGACTCGCGTTGGCTAGCAAGGGAAGTCCGGCGCGCGATCAGGGTAAGCCCTGGCCATCGTTGCGCGCGCGCCCCGGGGGCGTCGACACCCGCCCCCCCTTCCAGGGGAGTCGGATGTCGCGCCACGAGTACGCGCGTGGGCAAGGGGCGGTCCCGACGTCGTCGCCGGGGTGACCGTGCCTCCCGACCGCGCTCGGATTTTTCCGAGGGACGCGCTCAGGACTCCTAGTCCCATCTCATCCGCGCCCGATGGTTCGAGCCCTTGTGCGTCGGTAGAACCGCAATGTCGGATCAGGTGCAAATGCATTTTCGATCCGGCAACAACAAGCAAGGAGAGAGAGGGGATGTCCCGGACACGTCTTCCGATCGACGCGCGGCGATCACGAGCCGCCGAGCGTGTCGCATCCGACAAGGGCGCCAGCGTCGTCGCTCGCCTGGCGCTGTTCCTGGCGGGCGTGCTCGTCCTCCTGGCGGCGATCCTCGGCAAGCCCGCGCAGGCCGCCGCCGGTGCCGAACAGAGCGCGCACCACCACCACATGGCGCCCGAGACGCAGCGCTCGCTGGCCGACTACGCGGTGCCCCGGATCGCGCTCGTGCGCGAGGACGGCGCGAACGTCGTCCTGAGCGACGAGATCGACGACGGCAGGCCCGTCGTGCTGAGCTTCGTCTACACCACCTGCACGACGATCTGCCCGGTCACCAGCGCGACGCTGGCGGAGCTGCAGTCCCGCCTGGGCGAGACGCGCGACCGCGTGCATCTCGTCTCGATCTCCATCGATCCCGAGCAGGACACGCCGGCCCGCCTGCGCGAATACGCGCGCAGGTTCGGCGCGGGGCCCGAGTGGCACCACTACACAGGCACGGTCGGCGCGAGCGTCGCGAGCCAGCGGGCCTTCGGCGTGTACCGCGGCGACAAGATGAGCCACGCACCCGTCACCCTCGTGCGCGCCGGGCCGAACGAGCGCTGGGTTCGCTTCGAGGGCTTCGCCACCGCCGACCAGCTGCTGGCCGAGCTGCACCGTTCGACGGACACGCGCTAGACGAGCGCAACCACGGAACACGCCATACCGCCTCACAGACACGACAGGGGATTCGACATGCCAAACCGTCCGTACCTGAACCGTCTGCTCATCGCATTCGCATGCCTGTGGACGTTGCAGGCCCATGCGCAGAGCTTCCGTGTCCAGTGCCCCGCCAGCACGGCGCTGCATCCCCTGGTCAACGCGCTGGGCCAGACCGGCAAGCCGGACAGCAACCTGCCCAATCCGCACATCAAGTGCCAGCAGCTGGGCGGCGGCGACGGGTTCGCGACGATGGCCGACGGCACGCAGACCTACATGTTCTCGTTCGGGCCGCTCTCGGGTCTGAGCAACATCGTGCACGGCCTGCCCGGCACCGTGACGGCCGCCGAGTTCAACCAGAGCAACATCGATCCGTCGGGCAACCCGATCGCCGACGTCCGCATCGGCGCGCCGGACGGCCTGGGCTACACCTTCAACGGCGCGATCGGCCTCGCCCCCGACATCAACGCGGAGCAGGTGGGGGCCGTCAGCTTCAACATCGATCCGACCACCGACCTGCCCATCACCGGCACCCGCTACAAGGTCAACGACATCGTCGTCTTCTCCGGTGGTGGCGGCAGCGGCGCGACGGGCGTCGTCTCGAGCGTCACCGGCACCGGCGCGATCAACGCCATCACGGTCACCAACCCGGGGCAGGACTACACGTCGGTGCCCGACGTCACGATCGTGCCGTTCGACGGCCGGGCCCTGGCGGGCACGGGCGCGCAGCCGGTCGCGTCGCTGATGATGGCGGTCAACGCGATGGATGGCCATGTCGACCCGCGCCTGGTCATGGACGTGGGCGTCATGAACGGCAACATCCCTGCGCCGATGATCTCCATCGAGGAGGGCGACGAGCTGTTCCTCACGCTGACGAACGTGGGCATGGTCATGCGCCCCGACCTGTTCGAGCAGCACACCGTCCACTTCCACGGCTACCCGAACGCGTCGTCCTTCTACGACGGCGTGCCGGACGCCTCGGTCGCGATCAACATCGGCGCCAGCTTCACCTACTACTACCTGGCGCCCGAGGCCGGCACGTACATGTGGCACTGCCACATCTCGCCG
>DATCRO010000514.1:0-9515 GCA_036569025.1 Burkholderiaceae bacterium | reverse complement strand
ACGTCGAGGGTTGACGAGGAGGTGGCCTGGAGGCAAGGCGGTCGAAGGGGTCTGGCCTCTCCTCCCTCCGCGAGTCGCATCACCTCGCTGCTCGATGTCCTTGCGCGGCGTTCGGAGAGGCCGGACCCTCCGGTCTCGTCGCGCCGGAAATCAGGCGATCAGCACCGCCCGGAAATCGTTCACGTTCGTCCGCGTGGGGCCGGTGATCACGGCGTCGCCGAGCGTCTCGAAGAACGTGTGGGCGTCGTTGTCGTCCAGCGCGTCGCGCGGGCGCAGGCCGCGCGCCCAGGCGCTCGAAGAACGTGTGCGCATCGTTGTCCGCCAGCCGGTCGCGCGCGCGCAGCCCGAGCGCGCGGGCCCGTGCGAGCGTGTCGGGGCGCAGCACGGCGCCGGCGATCTCCTCCTGGCCGTCGACGCCATCGGTGTCGCCGGCCAGCGCGAACACGCCGGGCTGCTGGTCGAGCGCGAGCGCGAGCGACAGCAGGAACTCCACGTTGCGCCCGCCGCGGCCCTGGCCGCGCACGGTGACCGTCGTCTCGCCGCCGGACAGCAGCACGCACGGCGCCGCGAACGGCTGGCGCCGCGTCGCGGCCTGCAGCGCGATGCCGCCCATCACCTTGGCGACGTCGCGCGCCTCGCCCTCGATCGCGTCGCCGAGGATGTGCGCGGCATAACCCGCCTGCGCGGCCACGGCGGCCGCGGCCTCGAGCGCGGCCTGCGGCGTCGCGATCATGCGCAGATCGGCGCGCGCGAGCCGCGGGTCGCCGGGCTTGATCGATTCGCCGCGCCCGCTCTCGAGCAGCGCCATCGCGGCGGCAGGCAGCGCGAGCTCGTGGCGACGCACGATGTCGAGCGCGTCGTGGCACGTCGTCGGGTCGGCGACCGTCGGGCCCGATGCGATGTCCAGAGGCCGGTCGCCCGGCACGTCCGACATCAGCAGCGTGATGACGCGCGCCGGATGGCAGGCCGCCGCGAGGCGTCCGCCCTTGATGGCCGACAGGTGGCGCCGCACGCAGTTCATCTCGCCGATGGTCGCGCCGCTGGCGAGCATCGCGCGGTTGACGGCCTGCTTGTCTTCCAGCGTGAGGCCCGGCAGCGGCAGCGGCAGCAGCGCCGAGCCGCCGCCCGAGATCAGGCACAGCACGACGTCCTGCGGCCGCAGGTCGCGCACGACGTCCAGCATGCGCTGGGCGGCGCGCAGGCCGGCCTCGTCGGGCACCGGATGCGCGGCCTCGACGATCTCGATGCGGTCGCACGGCGCGCCGTAGCCGTAGCGCGTGACGACGAGGCCGGACAGCGGCCCGTGCCAGTTCGCCTCGACCGCCTGCGCCATCGCGGCCGAGGCCTTGCCGGCGCCGATGACCACGAGGCGACCGTCACCGATCTCCTCGGGCCGCGGCAGGTGCGGCGGCACGCACAGCGCGGGCTGCGCGCTGGCCACCGCGGCGGCGAACATGCGGCGCAGCAGCGTGGTCTCGGCCGTCGCAGCCGGACAGGCCTGCGTGCTGCGCACTGCGGTGTGACCGACGCAGGAGGGAACGCCTTCGGGCGGCCGGGCGGCGCTCACGCCGCCTGCCCGATCTCGAAGTTCGCGAGCTTCTCCAGCGCGCGCACCATGCCCGAGTGATCCCAGGCCTTGCCGCCGTGGGCCGCGCACGCGTTGAACAGCTCCTGCGCGTTGGCCGTGTTGGGCAGCGAGACGCCCAGCGCCCGCGCGCTGGCCAGCGCGAGGTTCAGGTCCTTCTGGTGCAGCTCGATGCGGAAGCCCGGGTCGAACGTGCGCTTGATCATGCGCTCGCCGTGCACCTCCAGGATGCGGCTGGCGGCGAAGCCGCCCATCAGCGCCTGGCGCACCTTGGCCGGGTCGGCGCCGGCGCGCGCGGCGAACAGCAGCGCCTCGGCGACGGCCTCGATGTTGAGCGCCACGATGATCTGGTTGGCCACCTTGGCCGTCTGCCCGTCGCCGTTGCCGCCCACCAGCGTGATGTTCTTGCCCATCAGCTCGAACAGCGGCTTGACGCGCGCGAACACGCCTTCGTCGCCACCCACCATGATGGACAACGTCGCGTTGCGCGCGCCCACCTCGCCGCCCGAGACCGGCGCGTCCAGGTAGTCGCAGCCGATGTCGTTGACGCGGCGCGCGAAGCGCTTGGTGGCGATCGGCGAGATGGAGCTCATGTCGACGACGATCTTGCCCCTGGACAGCCCGGCGGCCACGCCGCCGTCGCCGAACAGCACGGCCTCGACGTCGGGCGTGTCGGGCACCATGATGAAGACGATGTCGGCCCGTTCGGCCACGCCGCGCGCGTCGACGCACTGCGTGGCGCGCGTCTCGGTGATGGTCTCGGGCATCTTGCCCTTGGTGTGCACGAACAGCTGGTGGCCGGCGGCGATGAGGTGGCCCGCCATCGGCGCGCCCATGATGCCCAGGCCGATGAAGCCGATCTTCGGGGATGCGTTGGTCATCTCGATCTCTCTGCTTGAAATGAAGGTGCGGCTCACTTGGCGATGCGCTGGATCCACTCCAGGCCGATCTCGGTGGAGACCGCAGGCTTGTATTCGCAGCCGATCCACCCCTGGTAGCCGATGCGGTCGAGGTGGCCGAACAGGAACGGGAAATTGATCTCGCCGGTGCCCGGCTCGTTGCGGCCCGGGTTGTCGGCGACCTGCACGTGCGCGATGCGCGACAGGTGCTTGCGCAGCGTCTCGGCAAGTTCGCCTTCGGTGCGTTGCGCGTGGTAGATGTCGTACTGCAGGAACACGTTGTCGCCGCCGATCTCGTCGATCAGCGCCAACGCCTGGTCGGTGCGGTGCAGGTGGAAGCCGGGGATGTCGAACCGGTTGATCGGCTCGACGAGCAGCCTGATGCCGGCCTCCTTCAGCCGCTGCGACGCGCGCCAGAGGTTGTCCACCAGCGTCTCGTGCACCTGGGCGGCGGGCACGTCGGCCGGCGTCTTGCCGACCAGGCAGTTGAGCTGGCTGACGCCCAGCGCGCCGGCGTAGTCGATCGCGCGCTCGACGCCCTCGCGGAACTCCGCGCAGCGATCGGGATGGCAGGCGATGCCGCGCTCGCCCGCGTCCCAGTTGCCGGCGGGCAGGTTGTGCAGCACCAGCCGCAGGTCGAACTGCTCGAGCCGCGCGCGGATGTCCTTGGGCTGGAACGGGTAGGGGAACAGGAATTCCACGCCCTTGAAGCCGGCGCGCGCGGCGCGCTCGAAGCGGTCGAGGAACGGGAACTCCGTGAAGAGCATCGTGAGGTTGGCGGCGAAGCGAGGCATCGTGTGTCCAGTCGTGGTGTGTTCAATCGAGGAGGCCGGCGAGCTCCAGGCCCGTGCGTCCCTGCGGATGGCGGCAGTCGATTTCCTCGAACTCCGCGATGTTGTCGATCTCGGTGCCCATCGCGATGTTGGTGACCTTCTCCAGGATCACCTCGACGACCACCGGCACGCGGAACTCGCGCGCCATCGCCTGCGCCTGCACGAGCGCCGACCGGATCTGCTCGGGGTCGGTCACGCGCAGCGACTTGCAGCCCAGGCCGGCGACGACCTGCTGGTGGTCGACGCCATAGCCGCGCAGGTCGCCTTCGCCCGCGGGCACGTTCTGGTTCTCGAACGCGAGCTGCACGCAGAAGTCCATGTCGAAGTTGCGCTGCGACTGGCGGATCAGGCCGAGGTAGCTGTTGTTCACGAGCACCTGCACGTAGGGCAGGCGGAACTGCGCGCCGACGGCGAGCTCCTCGACGAGGAACTGGAAGTCGTAGTCGCCCGACAGGCCGACGACGGTGCGCGTCGGATCGGCGGCAACCACGCCCAGCGCTGCGGGGATCGTCCAGCCCAGCGGGCCGGCCTGGCCGCAGTTGATCCACTGGCGCGGGCCGTGGACGTTGATGAACTGCGCGCCGGCGATCTGGCTCAGGCCGATCGTGGAGACGTAGATCGTGTCGCGCGGGAACGCGGCGTTCATCTCCTCGTATACGCGCATCGGCTTGATCGGCACCTGCGTGTAGTGGCTCTTGCGGTGCATCAGGCGCTTGCGCTCCCGGCACCTGAACGCCCAGTCGCCGTAGTCCTTCAGCCGGCCCGCGGACGCGCGCTCCCGGGCGACCTCGACGAACAGCTCGAGCGCCGCGCCGGCGTCGCTGGCGATGCCCAGGTCGGGGTTGAACACGCGGCCGATCTGCGTGGGCTCGATGTCGACGTGCACGAACTTGCGGCCCTTGGTGTAGACGTCGATCGAGCCCGTGTGGCGATTGGCCCAGCGGTTGCCGATGCCCAGCACGAAGTCGCTGGCCAGCAGCGTGGCGTTGCCGTAGCGGTGGCTGGTCTGCAGGCCGCACATGCCGGCCATCAGCGGGTGGTCGTCGGGGATGGTTCCCCAGCCCATCAGCGTGGGGATGACGGGCACGCCGGTGATCTCGGCGAACTCCTGCATCAGCGCGCTGGCGTCCGCGTTGATGATGCCGCCGCCGGCGACGATCAGCGGCTTGTCGGCGGCGGCCAGCATGTCCAGCGCCTTCTCGACCTGCTTGCGCGTGGCCGCGGGCTTGTAGACGGGCAGCGGCTCGTAGCTGTCGATGTCGAACTCGATCTCGGCCATCTGCACGTCGAACGGCAGGTCGATCAGCACCGGGCCCGGGCGGCCCGAGCGCATCAGATGGAAGGCCTGCTGGAACACGCGCGGCACCTGCGCGGGCTCGCGCACGGTGACGGCCCACTTGGTGACGGGCTTGGCGATGGACTCGATGTCCACGGCCTGGAAGTCTTCCTTGTACAGGCGGGCGCGCGGCGCCTGGCCGGTGATGCACAGGATGGGGATCGAGTCGGCGCTGGCCGAATACAGGCCCGTGATCATGTCGGTGCCCGCGGGGCCGCTGGTGCCGATGCACACGCCGATGTTGCCGGCACGGGCGCGCGTGTAGCCCTCGGCCATGTGCGACGCGCCTTCCACGTGGCGCGCCAGGATGTGCGCGATCGACTGCCGCTCGCGCATCTGCGCGTACAGCGGATTGATCGCCGCGCCCGGCACGCCGAACGCCTGCGTCACGCCTTCGCGTTCCATCACCAGCACTGCCGCCATCGCGGCCTTCATCCTTGCCATGTTCGTCTCCATCACTGCTTGCTTGGGGGTTGGCGTGATGGTCGGCGAGCGCGGCGCATCGAGGAACGCCGTTGACAAGCATGATGTTTATTCCACAATGGAATACCCGTCGAACACCGCGCCATGGACCGTCTCTCCGCCGTCAAGCTCTTCATGCGCGTCGTCGAGCTCGGTTCGTTCAGCAAGGCCGCGACGGAGCTGGGCATCGGCCAGCCCGCGGTCACCAAGCAGGTCCAGCGCATGGAGGAGCAGCTCGGCGCGCGCCTGCTGCATCGCTCCACGCACGGCGTCACGGCCACCGAGATCGGCGCGCTGTACTACGAGAAGTGCCGCACCATCGCACACCACGTCGAGGAGGCCGATTCGGTCGCTGCGCTGCTGCAGTCGCAGGTGCGCGGCGCGATGCGCGTGAGCACCTCGGTCGCGTTCGGCCGCCGCGTGCTGGGGCCGCTGCTGATGCAGTTCATGCGCGCCAACCCCGACCTGCAGATCGACCTGGGCGTGGACGACCGCTACGTCGACATGATCGAGCAGGGCGTCGACGTCGCGGTGCGCATGGGCCGGCTGGCCGACTCGACGCTGGGCGCCCGCTATCTCGGCATGAACCCCTGGGTGCTGGTGGCCTCGCCGGCGTTCCTGCGCGAACGCGACGCGCCGGCGGCGCCCCAGGATCTCGCGGCGCGCGACTGCCTGATCTACAGCACCGTGCAGGGCGACGCGCGCTGGCACTTCACCGGCGCGGGCGGGCAGGCGGAGTCGGTGGCGGTGAAGGGACCGCTGCGCTCCAACAGCCTGTCACTGCTGCTGGAGGCGGCCGTCGAGGGCATGGGCATCGCGGCGCTGCCGCGCTACGTCGCGCAGCAGGCGCTGGTCGCGGGCGCGGTGGTCCCGCTGCTCGGCGAGTGGTCGCTGCCCGCGCAGGAGGTGCACGCGGTGTTCCCCTCGCCGCGCATGCTGCCGTTGAAGGTGTCGGGCTTCGTGGGCTGGCTGCAGGCGCAGTTCGAGGGCGAGTGGTGGAACCGGACGTGGAAGGCCGAAGCCGAACGCAAGCCGTAGCTTGTCCTCCGAGGCGCCAATGAGGGCGCCATCCGTGACCCGTCATCCTGCGCAGTGGCAGGATCCACCTCTGCCCGCCATGACGCGCATCGGTACGCCGCCGTGGATCCTGCGACTGCGCGCAGGTGACGACGCGGCGGTGGCTGCGGACGGTGTCGCGCCGCTATGCCTTGAGCAGGTCGAACAGCGTGCGCGCGACGACCTTGGTCGCGCGCCGCAGGTCCTCCAGCACGATGTGCTCGTCGGCCCGCTTCGCGTTGGACTCCAGCACCGTGCGCGGCCCTGCGCCGTAGATCACCGCGGGGATGCCGCGCTCGCTGAACAGGCGTGCGTCGGTGTACAGCGGCGTGCCCATGGCCTCCACCGTCTCGCCGAACAGGGCCGTGGCGTGGGAGCACAGCGCGTCGACCAGCGGCGCGTTGCCGGCCAGGGGCTTCATCGCGTGGGCGAGCAGGATGCGCCTGACGTCGACGCTGATGCCCGCCTGGCCCGCGGCCGCGCGCTCGATCAGCGCGCGCAGGCCGGCCTCGACGGCCACCGGATCCTCCTCGGGGATCATGCGGCGGTCGACCTTGAGCACCACCTTGCCGGGCACCACGTTGGTGTTGGTGCCGCCGGCGATCTGGCCGACGTTGACGTAGCCGTGATTGATGCCGCGCACGCCGCTGCGCGTCTTCGCGAGCACCGCGTTCTCCGCGTACAACGCGGTCAGGATGCGGTTGGCGGCCTGCAGCGCGTCGACGGCGGTGTCCGGCACCGCGGCGTGGCCCATCTTGCCGTGCACGGTGATCTCCAGCTGCAGGCAGCCGTTGTGCGCGGTGACGACCTGGTAGCTGAAGCCGGCGGCAATCTCGAGGTCGGGCTTCGTCAGGCCGCGTTCCAGCAGCCACGCCGGGCCGAGTTCGCCGCCGAATTCCTCGTCGTAGGTGAACAGCAGGTCGACGCCGCCGGCCAGCGGCGCGCCGAGCGCCTCGAGCGCGCGCACCGCGAACGTGAACGTCGTGAAGTCGCACTTGCTGACCGCGGCGGCGCGCCCGTAGAGCTTGCCGTCGACGACTTCGCCGCCGTACGGGTCGTGCGTCCAGCCTTCGCCGGGCGGAACGACGTCGCCGTGCGCGTTGAGCGCGACGACGCGGCCGCCGCTGCCGTAGCGGCGCTGCACGACCAGGTTGGTGATGGACTGCAGGCCGTGCTCGCGCACGGTCGCGGCGGGCACCTCGTGCGCCTGCGCGGCGAAGTCGAACTCGCGCAGCAGTTCCTGCGTGCGCAGCGCGTGCGGCGTGTTGTTGCCGGGCGGCGTGTCGGTGGGCACGCGCACGAGTTCCTGCAGCAGGCGCACCTGCTCGTCGAAGTGGGTGTCGATCCAGCGATCGAGCTGGTCGTAGGCGCTTGAAGTCATCGGGTCTCCGAGGCGAGGTGGGCGAGCAGGCGGGCGAAGGCCTGCACCGCGAGGTCGATGTCGTGGCTGGAGGTCGACTCCAGCGGGTTGTGGCTGATGCCGGCGTTCTCGCCGCGCACGAACAGCATGGCCTGCGGCAGCAGCGTGTGCATCTTCATGGCGTCGTGGCCGGCGCCGCTGGGCAGGCGGTGCACGGGCAGGCCCAGCGACTCGACGGCGTGTTCCCAACGCCGTTGCCATTCGGGCGCGCTGGGCGCGGCGGCGGCGCGCATGGTCTCGTGCAGCCGGAACGACAGGCCGCGGCGTTCGCACAGCGCGGCCAATTCGGCCAGGATGTCGCGCGAGCAGGCGTCGCGCACGGCGTCGCTCGGCGCGCGCACGTCGAGGCTGAACTTGCAGCGGCCGGGCACCACGTTGATCGAGCCGTTGGGCACCTCCAGGATCCCGACCGTGCCGACCAGGTGCGGCTCGGCGCGCGCGCGGCGCTCGACGAACAGCACCAGCTCGGCGACGCCGGCGGCGGCGTCGCGGCGGCGGTCCATCGGCGTGGTGCCGGCGTGGCTCGCGAGTCCGATGATCTCGCCGACGTGCCGCACGCTGCCGTTGATGGACGTGACCACGCCCAGCGGCAGGTCGAGCTCGTTGAGCACGGGGCCCTGCTCGATGTGCACTTCGACGAAGCCGAGATAGCGCGCCGGGTCACGCTTCAACGCGGGGATGTCTTCGGGGTGCAGTCCGGCCGCGGCCATCGCGTCGCGCATGCGCACGCCGTTCGCGTCGGCCTGGTCCAGCCACTTCGGGTCGAAGTGCCCGGTGAGCGCGCCCGAGCCGAGGAAGACCGCGTCATAGCGCTGGCCTTCCTCCTCGGCGAAGCCGATCACCTCGAAGCCGTGGGGCAGGCGCTCGCCGCGCCGGTGCAATTCGCGCACGCAGGCCATCGGCACCAGGATGCCCAGGCGGCCGTCGTACTTGCCGCCGTTGCGCACCGTGTCGTAATGGCTGCCGGTGACGAGCCGCGGCGCCGCGCGGTCGCTGCCGTGGTAGACGCCGACGACGTTGCCGACCGCGTCGATCGTGACCTCGTCGAAGCCGCAGTCGGTGCGCATCCAGTCGGCCAGCTGCGCGGCGACGGCGCGGTGCGCATCGGTCAGGTAGGTGACCGTCAGCTCGCCGCGCTCGGCATAGCCGGGCTCGCTGAAGCGCGCGAGCGACTCGGCCCAGTCCCACACGAGGTTGCCCTGCACGGGCGACGTGCCGAACTTGTCGTCGAGGCGGATCTCCGCGATGCGGTCGATGTTGCGCAGCGCCTCGGCGAACTCGAAGTCCGGGTGGTTCGCGGCGCGGCGCTCGAAGGCGGCGATGATCTGGTGGCGGGTCAGGCCCGTGCCGCGCGGGCCGCGCACGGCGAGGATGAACGGGAAGCCGAACCTGGCGTTGTAGGCCGCGTTGAGCTCGCCGATGCGCGCGAACTCCTCGGGCGTGCAGGCCGTGAGGCCCGCCTTGCCCTGCTCGCTGGTGCTCTCGGCGGTGAGCGTCCTGGCGACCATCGCCTTGCCGGCGAGTTCCGGGTGGGCGCGGATCAGCCCGAGCTGCGCCTCGCGCCCGGCCACGCGCACCGCGCGCACGAGGGCCTGCTTGAGCTCCGGCAGGCTCGCGAACGGGCGCGCGTCGAACGCGGCGTCGGCGATCCACGGCGAATGCTCGTAAGTGCCGTCCAGGAGCGCGACGAACTCCGCGCGCGATGCGGCGTTGAGCCGCTCGAGGGTGAGGGTGGACATGCTCATTCCCAGGTGAAGGCCCGGTCCGGATCGAAGGGATGCACCTGCTTCCAGTGCCGCGCGATGTCGACGCGGCGGGTGATCCACACGCGGTCGTGGCGCTGCACGTGGTCGAGGAAGCGCTGCAGCGCGCGCAGGCGGCCGGGGCGTCCGAGCAGGCGGCAGTGCATGCCGATGCTCATCAT
>DATCRO010000513.1:0-5037 GCA_036569025.1 Burkholderiaceae bacterium | reverse complement strand
CCGCACGCCGTACCAGGCCACCAGCCCGACCAGCATCAACGCGGCCGACGCGCACGCCAGAGCCACGGTGGAGTGCATCACCATCGGCACCAGCAGACCCGCGACCAGGCCGTTGGCGGCCGACCCGATGCAGGCCTGGAGCGACGAGGCCATGCCACGCCGCAGCGGCGCCTGGTCCAGCACCAGCAGCGTCACCACCGGCACCATCAGCGCCCAGCCGAACGAGAACACGCCGATCGGCGGGATCGCCCACCACGCGTGCGCCGTGAACAGCGAGTTCAGCACCAGGTTGAGCACCGCGACCGAGAACATGATCGTGAACCCGATGCGGATCTGGCGCGCGGGCTTCATCTTGCCGGCGAGCTTCCCCGACAGGAAGGCTCCGCCCATGATCCCGCCGATGGTGAACAGGAACAGGAAGAAGAAGTGCGTCGGGTCCAGGTGCAGCAGGTCGCCCAGGAACACCGGTGCCGACAGGATGTACAGGAACATCCCGTTGAACGGCACGCCCGAGGCCAGCGCCAGCGCAAGGAAGCGCGGACTCGTGAACATCCCCCAGTAGCCCTTGAGCAGGTGAGCCGGGTGGAAGGGCTGCACCTGCGTGTGGTGCAGCGTCTCGGGCAGCAGGCGCCAGCTGAGCGACCACAGCAGCACGCCGATGCCGGTCAGGAAGATGAAGATCGAGTGCCAGCCGTAGTGCACCAGCAGCAGGCCGCCGACGATGGGCGCGACCGCCGGCGCCACGCCGAAGTAGATGGTGACCTGCGACATCACCCGCTGCGCCTCGTCGGGCGGGAACATGTCGCGGATGATCGCGCGGCCCACCACCATGCTCGCGCCCGAGCTCATGCCCTGCGCGAGCCGGAAGAACACGAGGTGCCCGATGGACTGCGACAGCGCGCAGCCGAGCGAGGACAGCGTGAACACGGCGATGCCCCACAGCACGACCGGCCGGCGCCCGAAACTGTCGGCCAGTGCGCCGTGGAACAGGTTCATCACCGCGAAGCCGAACAGATAGGCCGACAGCGTCTGCTGCATCTGCACCGGCGTGGCGTCGAGCGCGCGCGCGATGCCGGCGAACGCCGGGATGTAGGTGTCGATCGAGAACGCGCCCAGCATGCCCAGGCATGCGAGGAGCGCCGCCAGCGCCGACCGCGGTCGGCGCCAGAGGGTTGCGGCGTCAGGATTCATGCAGGTGTCGGCTCGTTGACGGCCCGCGCCGCGCGCGTGCCGCCTGGAATTAATGTGAAGCGGGCCGATAGGCCGGATTCTGTGCGTCGCGCGTTCCCTTGCGGGCGCGCGCGCCGTGACCGCCATTCGTCTGGGCCGGCTGTCGCCAGCACGGCTCGATGCCATCTACCCGCGGACTCCCCGGGCCAGGTCGACGTCCGCCTACTTGATGTTGCTGCACGCAGAGATTGCCCGTTTCACCCGAACTGAATCGGCTCGTCTCTGTTGCTCTGATCCTCGCCTTCATGCCTTGCGGCACTCGGCGGACAGCCGTTAGCTGCTGCGTTGCCCTGTGCAGTCCGGACCTTCCTCCAGCACGGCCTTTCGGCGGTTGTGCCAGCGGCGGTCTGGCTCGCTTCACGGGGTGGATTGTCCCATGGGCCGCCCCGGCGCTCCCGGTCGATGCGAGGTGTCCCCACGCCGCGCTCGGCCGTTGGGACGCGGCACGGACGTTCAGCGCACCGGACGGAGGTACAGGTTGTCCCACTCGCCCTGCTCGACCAGTTCGAAGCCGTGGCGCTGGTAGAAGCGGTTCGAGTCGCTCCCGCGCAGCGCGCCCACGCGCACGGGCAGGCGTGACGCGTCCGCGCGCGCGAGGACGTCGGCCAGCACGGCGGCGCCGACGCCGCGGCCCTGGGCAGTCGGCAACAGGTAGAGGTGGTCGAGCAGCAGGCCGTCGTCCTGGGGGCGCACGACGACGAAGCCGACGCGCTCGCCGCCGGCCAGCACGTGGCGCGTCAGCGCCGGCTCGAAGGCGGCGAGGAAGCGGTCGCGGGCGCGCTGCGGGTCGAAGCGGCCGAGGCGCTCCAGGCTCTCGCGCATCGCGGCGATGCGGATCGCCACCAGCGCCTCGGCGTCGGCGGCGACCGCGGGCTCGAACGTGACGCGCGGGGCGGTCAGGCCTGCTTCCAGCCGAGGGTCTCGCCGGCGCGCAGCGGCTTGAGGACGGCGGCCTCGCCGAACGGCACGCTCGCCGGCAGTTCCCAGGACTCGCGCCTGAGCGTCACGGTGCCGGTGTTGCGCGGCAGGCCGTAGAAGTCGGGGCCGTGGTGGCTGGCGAAGCCCTCGAGCTTGTCGAGCGCGCCGACGCCGTCGAAGGCTTCGGCATAGAGCTCGAGCGCCGACAGCGCCGTGAAGCAGCCGGCGCCGCACACGGACGCTTCCTTCATCACCGACGCGTGCGGCGCGCTGTCGGTGCCCAGGAAGAACTTCGCGCTGCCCGACGTGGCCGCGGCCACCAGCGCCTGGCGGTGCACCTCGCGCTTGAGCACGGGCAGGCAGTAGTAGTGCGGGCGCAGGCCGCCCAGGAAGATGGCGTTGCGGTTGTACAGCAGGTGGTGGGCGGTGATCGTCGCCGCGGTGAAGGCGCTCGACTCGGCCACGTACTGCGCGGCCTCCCTGGTCGTGATGTGCTCGAACACCACTTTCAGCTCGGGCAGGTCGCGCCGCAGCGGCTCGAACACCTGGTCGATGAACACGGCCTCGCGGTCGAACAGGTCGATCTCGGCACTCGTCACCTCGCCGTGCACCAGCAGCTTGATGCCCTCGCGCTGCATCGCCTCGAGCGTCTTGTAGGTCTTGCGCAGGTCGGTCACGCCGGCGTCCGAGTTCGTCGTCGCGCCGGCGGGGTACAGCTTCACCGCGACGATGCCGGCGTCCTTTGCACGCTTGATCTCGTCGGGCGGCAGGTTGTCGGTCAGGTACAGCGTCATCAGCGGCTCGAACGTGCTGCCCTCGGGCAGCGCGGCCACGATGCGCTCACGGTAGGCCACGGCCTGCGCGGTCGTCGTGATCGGCGGACGCAGGTTGGGCATGATGATCGCGCGGCCGAACTGGCGCGCGGTGTACGGCACCACGGCCGCCATCGCGGCGCCGTCACGGATGTGCAGGTGCCAGTCGTCGGGCGTCTGGATCGAAAGTTCGTTGAGCGTGGTCATGGGCCGATTTTCGCACCTCGGGATGCGGCCTGGCGCGCCACCGTGGATCCTGCGACTGCGCGCAGGATGACGCTTCGGCGGAACCGGCGAACTCGAGCGAGGGTGCGCGCGAGGGTGGGGTCAGGTCTTGAACGTTGCGGGGTCAGGTCTTGAAACGTGCAGTCCATAGAGCAAGACGTGGAAGAGCCATCACAGCGGGCCGGCGATCCGGAGATCTTCGCCGCAGCCCTGCCACCCGCTCCCGTGCAAAACTCAAGACCTGACCCCGCAACGTTCAAGACCTGACCCCAGCCATGAGTGCGCCGACCTTCCGCCTCGCCGACCCCATCGCCGACCGCGCCACCCTCCTGGCCATCAACATCGAGTACGTCGCCTGGGTGTTCGCCGAGATCGAGGCCATGTCGGGGATGACCGCGCGCGGGATCCTCGGCGCCGAGGTGTCCGACTATGTGCCGACCGTCATCGACAAGGTCTGCGGCGACCCGCCGCCACGCGGCGCGTTCTACCTCGTCGAGCACGCCGGCGGCGTCGTCGCCATGGGCGGACTGCGCCGCAGCGAGGACGGGGTCGCCGAGCTCAAGCGCGTCTACGTGCGTCCCGCGGGGCGCGGCCACCGGCTGGGCGAGGCGCTCACGCGCCGGCTGCTGGACGACGCGCGCACCTTCGGCTATCGCACCGTGCGGCTCGATACGCTGCCGTTCATGCGCGCGGCCCAGGCCGTCTACGAGTCGCTGGGGTTCGTCGACTGCGCGCCGTATCCGGTGGAGATGCCCGAGGTGTTCCGGTCGCACATCCGCTACATGGCCCTGGCGCTCTGAACGTGGGGGGCCGCGCCTGAATCCGACCCGCGTCGGGGCGCGTAGACGGATCATCGGCGAACGCATGGTTCGTCGCACGATGCCCAGGAGGCCGCATGAACGACGCACTCACCCTGATCCAGGACGCCTACGGCTGCTTCGGCCGCGGCGACATCCCGGCCCTGCTCGCCCTGACGACGCCCGATGTCGACTGGCGGTTCCACGGCGACCATGGCGCCGGCTACACGGGCCGCGTCATCGGCCACGCCCACTTGGCCGAATGGTTCGGCGAGGTCGCGCGGGCGGACGACATCCAGTCGTTCGAGCCGCGCGAGTTCCTCGCCGGGCCGGACCACGTCACCGTCATCGGCCACGAGCGCACGATCGCGCGTGCCACCGGCCGCGTGTTCGAGACGCCGTGGGTGCATGTCTGGCGCCTGCGCGAAGGCCGCATCGCGGGCTTCACCGGCCTGTTCGACACCCAGGCCGTCGCGCAGGCCCGCCAGTCATGAGCGGCCGCTTCACGTACGTCACCGAGTGGCGCCTGGACGCCCCGATCAACCAGGTCTGGGACGCCCTGACCGATGTCGAGAACTGGCCCGCCTGGTGGCCGCATGTGCGCTCGGTGCGCACGCTGCATCCGGGCGCGCCCGGTGGCCTGGGCAGCGTGCGCAGGTTGCGCTGGAGCAGCCGCCTGCCCTACGGTTTCTCGCTGGACGTCGAGACGACGTCGATGCGCGCGCCGACGCACCTGGTCGGCCGCGCGACCGGCGACATGGCCGGCACCGGCACCTGGGAGCTTGCCTGCGCCGGCGCCGGCACCCGCGTGCGCTATACCTGGACCTTGGACCTGAACACGCGCTGGATGCGCCTGGCCGCACCGTTCATGGCGCCGGTGTTCCGCTGGAACCACGAGGGCGTGATGCGCAGCGGCGGGCAAGGGCTGGCGCGCCACCTTGCCAGCCGGCCACCGCTGCGATCGCTCGCGCTCTGAACGACAAGGCCTGCGGCGACCAGCCGCCGCACGGTGCCTTCCATCTCATCGCGCACGGCAGCCGCGCCCTGGCGACGGG
>DATCRO010000512.1:0-5353 GCA_036569025.1 Burkholderiaceae bacterium | reverse complement strand
TGCTGGACGAGGTGAACGAGCAGCTCGACCACCTGTGCGCGCTGTCGTTCACCGAGGACGAGCTCGCCTACATCGGCGCGCTGCGCTACATCAAGAACGACTTCGTCGACTTCCTGCGCATCTTCCGCTTCCAGCGCCGCTTCATCCGCGCGTCGGCGGCGGCGGACGGCCGCACGCTGGAGATCGTCGCCGAGGGCCCGCAGGTGCACGTGATGGGCTTCGAGATCTACGTGCTGGCGATCGTCAACGAGCTCTATTTCCGGCGTTCCGACCAGGCCGCCGCGCTGGTCGAGGGGCGTGCGCGGCTGCGCGCCAAGATCGCCGCGCTGCGCGAGTTCGGCGCCCGCGAGCCGGCGCGCGCGCACCCGTTCGAGTTCTTCGACTTCGGCGTGCGCCGGCGCTTCTCCGGCGCTTGGCAGGACGAGGTGGTGCGCACGCTCAAGGCCGAGGTGCCCGAGTTCTTCAAGGGGACGTCCAACGTGCATCTGGCCAGGAAGCATGGGCTGGTCGCGATCGGCACGATGGCGCACGAATACCTGCAGTCTTACCAGGCCTTCGACGTGCGCCTGCGCGACTTCCAGAAGATGGCGCTCGAGAACTGGGTGCAGGAGTACCGCGGCGACCTCGGCGTGGCACTGACCGACGTCGTCGGCATGGACGCCTTCCTGCGCGACTTCGACCTGTACTTCGCCAAGCTGTTCGACGGCCTGCGCCACGACTCGGGCGACCCGATCGAGTGGGGCGAGAAGGCCCTGGCGCACTACGCGAAGCTGCGCATCGACGCCCACACCAAGCGCATGACGTTCTCCGACGGCCTCGACCTGGAGACCGCGTTCTCGATCTGGCGCCACTTCGCCGACCGCACGCAGCTGGGCTTCGGCATCGGCACCACGCTCACCAACGACGTCGGCCTGGTCCCGCTGAACATCGTCATGAAGCTGACGCAGTGCAACGGCCAGCCGGTGGCCAAGCTCTCGGACTCGCCCGGCAAGACGCTGTGCAACGACGAGACCTTCCTCGCCTACCTGCGCCAGGTCTTCCAGGTCGCACCGCAATTGCCCTGATCACACCCATCATGCTCAAGATCACCGTCGCCCAGCTCGACTACATGGTCGGCGACATCGCCGGCAACGTCGGCAAGATGATCGCCGCCGCGCGCGAGGCCGCCGCGGCGCAGGCCGACCTCGTCGTGTTTTCCGAGCTCTCGCTCACGGGTTACTACCCCGGCGACCTGCTCGACGAGCCCGACTTCCTCGCGCGCGCAGCGCAGGGCCTGGCCGACCTGCAGGTCGCGTCGCAGGAATTCCCGTCCTTGCACTGGATCGTCGGCGCGCCGCTCGAGCGCGAAGGCGCCGGCAAGCGGCTGCAGAACGCGCTGGTCGTGCTCAAGGCCGGCCAGGTGGTGCTGCGCTACGCCAAGCAGCTGCTGCCCACCTACAACATCTTCGACGAGCTGCGCCACTTCGCGCCGGGCCCGGACGTCGCGCGCGTGCTGCGCATCCGGGGCACGCAGGTCGGCCTGATGATCTGCGAGGACGGCTGGAACGACAGCGGCGCCGACTACGCCGTCAACCCGTTCTCCCGCCTGGCGGACGCGGCGCCCGATCTCGTGGTCTCCATCAACGCCAGCCCGTCGGACATCGGCAAGCGCGAGATGCGCCACCAGGTGTTCGGCGCGGCCTGCAGGCGCCACGGCTTCCCGCTGCTGTACGTCAACCAGATCGGCGGCCAGGACACGGTGGTCTTCGACGGCGCCTCGTTCGCGCTCGACGCGCGGGGCGCGGTCTGCTACGAGGCGCGGCGCTTCGTCGAGGACGTCACCACGCTCGCGTTCGACGACGGCGCCTTCACGTCCGGGAGCGGCGCGCCGCTGGCGCCCGTCTCGCCGCAGGGCCTGTCGACCATGGCGTTCTATCGCGCTCAGATCGTTCTGGGCCTGCGCGACTACGCGCGCCGCTGCGGCTTCACGAAGGCGGTGATCGGCTCGTCGGGCGGCATCGACAGCGCGCTCACGCTGGCACTGGCGGTGGA
Source organism: Burkholderiaceae bacterium (assembly GCA_036569025.1). GTDB lineage: Bacteria > Pseudomonadota > Gammaproteobacteria > Burkholderiales > Burkholderiaceae_C > Scleromatobacter. The sequence goes on along the minus strand of DATCRO010000512.1, from coordinate 3,322 downwards.
CGCGCTCGGCGCGGAGAACGTCGTCGCCATCACGATGCCCTCCGTGTATTCATCGGCCGGCTCGGTGGACGACTCGGTGACGCTGTGCCGCAACCTCGGGGTCGTGCTGCACACGCACCCGATCGCCCACGCCGTGGCCGCCTTCGCCGCGCAGTTCGAGGCCTCGTTCGGCCAGCCGCTCAAGGGCCTGCCGCTGGAGAACCTGCAGGCGCGCGTGCGCGGCACGACGCTGATGGAATACTCCAACACGTATGGCCACCTGTTGCTGACCACGGGCAACAAGTCGGAGATCTCGGTGGGCTACTGCACGCTGTACGGCGACACCAACGGCGGCCTGGGCCTGATCGGCGACCTGTACAAGACCGAAGTGTTCGCGCTGTCGCGCCACGTCAACGAGGCCGCGGGCCGCGAACTGATCCCGCAGGCGATCATCGACAAGGAGCCCTCGGCCGAGCTCGCGCCGGGGCAGCGCGACACCGACAGCCTGCCGCCCTACCCGGTGCTCGACGAGATCCTGAAGCTGCTGATCGAGGGCACGCGCCTGGCTCCGGCCGAGCGCGCGCGCGCCAGCGAGTTCGTGACGCAACTGCGCGCCACGCCCGAGGGCGAGGCGCTGGTTCAGCGCGTGCGCGGCCTGATCGCGCGCAACGAGTACAAGCGCCGCCAGGCGCCGCCCATCATCCGGGTGCGCTCGCGCGCGTTCGGCAGCGGCCGCCAGATGCCCATCGCGGCCAAGGTCGCCTGACCAAGCGAGGACGCCCATGCCTTCCGACATCGCCGTCCTCGTCGGACGCTTCCAGCCCTTTCACGACGCGCACCTGGCGCTGCTGCAGCGCGCGCTCGAGTCGGCGTCGCGCTGCGTCGTCATCATCGGCTCCGCGTTCCAGGCACGCACGCCCAAGAACCCGTTCACGTGGAAGGAGCGGGCGGAGATGATCCGCCAGGCGCTGCCCGAGGCCGACCGTGCGCGCCTGGTCATCGTGCCGATGCGCGACTACTACGACGAGGCGCGCTGGGTCGCGTCGGTGCGCGACGCGGTCGCCGCGCTGCTGCCGCCCGAGGAGGCGCCGCGCGTCACGCTGGTGGGCCACCTCAAGGATGCCACCAGCAGCTACCTGGCCGCCTTCCCGGGCTGGGCGCTGGCCTCCGTCGACCGCCTGCCCGGCGCCGGCGGCACGCAGCTGCGCGACGCCCTGTTCGCGGCGCAGCCCGCCGACGACCACACGCCGCCGGCCGTCGACGCCGCGCTCGCCGCCTTCGTCGACCAGGTGCCGCCGTCCACCATCGCCTTCCTGCGTGCCTGGACGGCCATGCCGCACTATGCCGAGCTGGCCGCCGAATGGCGCATGCTCAAGCGCTACAAGGAGGCGTGGCGGGCCGCGCCCTACGAGCCCACCTTCGTCACCGTCGACGCGGTGGTGCAGTGCGCCGGCCGCGTGCTGTTGATCCAGCGCGGCAAGGCCCCGGGCCGCGGCCTGTTCGCGGTGCCCGGCGGCTTCATCGAGCAGCGCGAGACCTGCTGGCAGTCGTGCCTGCGCGAACTGGAGGAGGAGACGCACCTGAAGCTGCTGGACGCGACGATGCGCCGCAGCCTGCGCGCGCTGGCCGTGTTCGACCACCCCGACCGCAGCCAGCGCGGCCGCACGATCACGCACGCGCACCACTTCGACCTCGGCGACCGCGAGCTGCCCGAGGTGCGGGCCGACGACGACGCGGCGTCGGTGCAATGGGTGCCGATCGCCGATCTCGCCGCGATGGAGGATCGGTTCTTCGACGATCACTTCCACATGCTGGACCACTTCCTCGGAGTCACTGGCGGCGCCTGAACCGCGGGTTTGACGGGTGGAACGACCGGCCAAGCGAGGGCTAACATCGCGCGGGCCCCAGCCCATCGCACCCCTTCATGGCGACGTACAAAGGCATCACCTACCCCGACGCCGTGGCGCCGCTCGCGCGCCACATGCCGTCCGTCAACGACCATCGCGAGGCGCTCGCCGCGTTGAGCGCCACCTGGGACACCCTGGGGCTGCTGGCGCACCTGTCCAACCTGAAGGCCGACATGCGCGAGGTGCGCGCGAGCTTCGGGGAGCTCACCGGCGAGCTGCTCGCGTGCCTGGCCGAGGAGACGCTCGCGCTGGCCCGCGAGACGCTGGGCCACCAGGCGCAGATCGCGATCGACGTGCTCACGCGCAACCTGTTCGAGCGCACGGCCGACATCGGCTTCCTGGCGACCGACGCCGCCATCGTCTGCGCCTGCCTCGACCGCGATCCCGCGCGCCTGGCCGCGCTGCGCGAGCGCCTGCGGGCCTACGCCGCGCGCTACACCGTCTACAGCGACATCGTGCTGCTGGGTCCCGATGGCCGCGTGCTGACGCGGCTGGTCGACGGCTTTGCCGGCTGGTCCAGCTCGTCGGTCATCGGCCGCGCGCTGAACGGCCAGGGCGGCTGGGTCGAGACGTACGAGGCCACCGACTTCTGCGGCGACGCGCTGGCCCTGACCCACGCCTGGCGCGTCGAGCACGAGGGCCGGGCGGTCGGCGTGCTGGCGCTGGTGTTCGACCTGGAGCGCGAGGCCGCGCTCGTGTTCGAGCGCCTGGCGCGCGAGGACGAGGTGATCGCCTTCGTCGACGCCGACGACCGCGTGCTGCTGTCGAACGACGCCGCGCGCCTGCCGGCCGGGCGCCGCCTCGCGCTGCGGCCGGACGCCGTATCGCTGCGGCTGGGCGGCGTCACGCACGTCGCGGCGCGCCGCGCCGGGCAGGCGTACCAGGGCTATCCGGGCCCGGGCTGGGCCGCCATCGCGCTGGCGCCGGTGGAGCTCGCCTTCGGCGACGATGCGGGCGACGGCGCGCCGGTCGCGTTCAGCGGGGAGAACGTCTTCTCGCAGCGACTGCGCGACGTGCCGGTGCGCGCCCGCGAGATCCAGCGCCGCCTCGACCGCATGGTGTGGAACGGCCGCATCCACCAGGCCGACGAATCGAACGCGTTCTCGCGCTCGCTGCTGGAGGAGATCGCGGCCACCGGCCGGCGCACCAAGGACCAGTTCGAGCGCGCTTCGTCGCAACTGCTGGCGACCGTCGCGTCGGGCTTGCAGTCCGAGGCGCGCTTCCTGGCCGAGCTGTCGGTCGACATCCTCGCGCGCAGCCTCTACGAGCGCGCGAACGACGTGCGCTGGTGGGCCGCCGACCCGGTGCTGGCGACCCTGGACGCCCGCGCCGCCCGCGCGACGCTGGCCCGCATCAACGGCCTGTACACCGTGTATGCGAACCTGCTGCTGTTCGACGCGCAAGGCCTCGTGCTGGCCGCCAGCCGCGACGCCGGC
>DATCRO010000511.1:0-5142 GCA_036569025.1 Burkholderiaceae bacterium | reverse complement strand
CTGAACCCGTTCTTCGCCCCGAACGCGCAGATCATCCCGCGCCTCGAGGAGCGCATGGACGACCTGCGCAAGGCCGGCGACTCCTGCGGCGCGCGCATCGAGGTCGTCGCCCGCGGCATGCCCGTCGGCCTGGGCCAGCCGCTGTTCGACAAGCTCGACGCGGACATCGCCTACGCCATGATGGGCGTCAACGCCGTCAAGGGCGTCGAGATCGGCGCCGGCTTCGCGAGCGTCGCCCAGCGCGGCACCGAGCATGGCGACGAGCTGACCCCCGAGGGCTTCGTCGGCAACAACGCCGGCGGCGTGCTGGGCGGCATCTCCACCGGCCAGGACCTGCGGGTGTCGATCGCGATCAAGCCCACCAGCTCGATCCGCACGCCGCGCCGCTCGATCGACCGCGCGGGCAACCCGGCGGTGGTCGAGACCTTCGGCCGCCACGACCCGTGCGTCGGCATCCGGGCGACGCCCATCGTCGAGGCGATGCTCGCGCTGGTGGTGATGGACCATGTACTGGCGCACCGCGCCCAGTGCGGCGACGTCCACCTCGAGCAGCCGCCCATCCCCGGCGCCGTCCCGCGCGCGTGACGCGCCCGTGACGGCCGCGCCCCCCCCGTCCGGGGGGTACGGCGCGCCTTTGCGTCCGTCCGCGGGCGGCTTATCCTCACGGAGCTTGCGGTCGCGCACCGGCGACGTCCTTTCGTCGCGCGCGCCATGCCGGCCGATCGTCGTTTCCTGCAGTTCGTCGGCCCGGATTCCGGTCCATCCAGGCGCACTGCAACTCGTCCTGACCCAGCAGCACTTCGTCGCAATCCGCCCCCATGACCCTGCCCGCCGATCCACACTCCGTCGAAATTCAGGATGCCCCTGAAAAGAAGACGAAGGAAGAGGACATGCGCAAACGCTTGGTATTCGGGGTCGCGGCCATCGTCGTGGCTATCGCAGGGGGTTTCGCGATCAAGGCTGGCAGGGGGGCCGCCGCCGTGCCGGCGAGCGCCGCGATGGCCGCCAACACACCTGGCGCCGCCGCCAGCGAGGTGCCGCTCGATTTCACGCCCAACGAGGCGGCCAGGCCGTTGCAGCTCGCGCTGCCGCAGGTGGTCGAGTTCTCGGGCCCCCTGGTCGCGCCCAACACGGCGATCGTGCGCGCGAAGGCGACCGGCACGCTGCTGTCGCTGGACGTGCAGGAAGGCCAGCGCGTGAAGGCCGGCGAGCCGCTGGGCCGCATCGACGTCAGCGACCTGCAGAGCAAGGTCGCCGAGCGCGTCGCCAACCTGGCGGCGGTCAAGACGACGCTGGCACAGGCCCAGCGCACGCACGACTCCAACATCGGGCTGGCCAACGACAAGTTCATCTCGCCGATCGCGCTGGAGAATTCCAAGTCCGCCCTGGACAGCGCCAAGGCGCAGGTCGCCGCGGCCGAGGCCACCCTCGACAGCGCCCGCATCGCGCTGCGCGACGCGTCGCTGGTGGCGCCCATCAGCGGCATCGTGTCCAAGAAGTACGTCGTCTCGGGCGAGAAGGTCACCGCCGAACAGCAGGTGGTCACGATCGTCGACCTGCACCTGCTGGAGCTGGCCGGCACGGTCGGCACCCAGGAGGTCGGGCAGCTGACCACCGGGATGCCCGTCACGCTGAAGATCGAGGGCCTGGACAAGGGCATCGACGGCAAGCTGGCCCGCATCGCGCCGGCCGCCGAGGCCGGCACGCGCTCGATCGGCGTCGTCGTGCAGTTGCAGAACCCCAAGGAGACGATGCGCGCCGGCCAGTACGCCGTTGCGCAGGTCCTCATCGGCGACGCCACGCCGCGCCTGACGGTGCCCATCAGCGCGATCAGCTCGGCCTCCGGCCAGGAGTACGTGTGGACGGTGGAGAACGGCAAGCTGCTGCGCCGCACCGTCACCACGGGCCGCCGCGACCCGGTGCGCGGACGCGCCGAGGTGCTCGAGGGCCTGACGCCCGACGCCCCGGTGCTGGGCGCGCGCTTCGACAACCTGCGCGAGGGCGCCAAGGCGCGGGTGGTCGCGGTCGCGACCGCCGCCACGCCCAAGCCGCTGCCCGCCGCCGCCACCGCCACCCGTTGATCCGCGCCGTCCCCACGGCTTCGACTCGAGGAGAGTTCCCATGTGGATGACGCGTGTCTCCATCAACAACCCCGTCTTCGCGACCATGGTCATGGTGGCGTTGTGCGTGCTCGGGTTGTTCTCGTACCAGCGCCTGGGCGTCGAGCAGATGCCCGACATCTCGCCGCCGGTGGTCTTCATCGCCGTGCAGTACCCGGGCGCGTCGCCCGGCGCCGTCGAGACCGAGATCACCAAGCCGCTGGAGGATGCCCTGAACGGCATCGCCGGCGTCAAGATGATCCGCTCCAACAGCTACGAGGGCCGCAGCGAGACGGTCGTCGAGTTCCACCTGTCCGTCGACATGACGCGCGCCACGCAGGAAGTGCGCGACAAGGTCTCGGTGGTGCAGGCCGGCTTCAACCGCGACGTCAAGCCGCCGTTCGTCAGCCGCTTCGACGGCGACAACTCGCAGCCCACCGTGGTGCTCGCGCTGATGGCCAACGGCCGCAGCGACCGCGAGCTGTCCCTGATCGCCGACCAGACGGTGCAGAAGCGCCTGACCAGCGTCGAGGGCGTCGCTCGCGTCACGCCGCTGGGGCTGGTCACGCGCCAGGTGCGCATCGACCTCGACCCGCAGCGCCTGCGCGGCTTCGGCCTCACGCCGGCCGACGTCAGCGCCGCGCTCGTGCGCGCCAACACCGACCAGCCGGTCGGCCTGCTGCAGAACAGGAACGAGGATTCGCTGGTGCGCGTCGAAGGCCGCGTGCTCGATCCCAAGCAGTTCGCCAACGTGGTGGTCTCGCGCAACGCCAGCGGCGGCGTGGTGCTCCTGGGCGATGTCGGCAAGCTCGTCGAACGCGAGCAGGAGCCCGATTCGCTCTCGCGCATCAACGGCAAGGCCGCAGTCACGTTCAACATCTTCAAGCAGCAGGACGCCAACATCGTGCGCACCGGCGCGGCGATCAAGGCCGCGGCCGACGAGATGCGCAAGTCGCTGCCGCCGGGCGTCGAGCTCAAGCTGATCTACGCCAGCTCCGACTGGGTGGAACAGTCGCTCGACGGCGTCAAGAAGACGCTGGGCGAGGGCGCGCTGCTGACGATCGCCATCGTGTTCCTGTTCCTGCACAGCTGGCGCTCGACCATCATCACCGGCCTGACGCTGCCGATCTCGGTCATCGCCTCGTTCATCGCGATCAACGCGTTCGGCTTCACGCTGAACTTCATGACGATGATGGCGCTGTCGCTGTGCATCGGCCTGCTGATCGACGACGCGATCGTGGTGCGCGAGAACATCGTGCGGCACGTCGGCATGGGCCAGGACCACCACACGGCCGCGCGCCGCGGCACCGACGAGATCGGCCTGGCGGTGATGGCCACCACCTTCGCGATCTGCGCGGTGTTCGTGCCGGTGGCCTTCATGAAGGGCATCGTCGGCAAGTTCTTCTTCCCGTTCGGCATCACGGTGGTGTCCGCGGTGATCGTGTCGCTGTTCGTCAGCTTCACGCTCGACCCGATGCTGTCGTCGGTCTGGAAGGATCCGCCGGCCGTCACGATGCAGCGCATCTGGGGCATCGGCCACATGATGCGGGCCGTCGACTGGGCCATGGCCAGGCTGCACCACATCTACGAGCGCCTGATCACCTGGGCCTTCAGCGGCCGCCGCTACCGCATGTTCGTGCCGCCGGTGCCGGCGTACGGCTTCGGCTTCGGCGCCGACGGCCGCCGCCTGGTGCACGGCAAGCGCCACCTTCGCCTTGCCACGCTGACCCCGCGCGGCATCGTGCTGTGGTCGGCCGTGGGCACCTTCTTCGCGGCCATCGCGCTGGCCACCACGATCGGCGCGGAAGCGATCCCGCAGACCGACCAGAGCTACACCGGCCTGCAGATCACGATGCCCGTGGGCACCAGCCTGGCGCGCGCCGACGAGAAGATGAAGCAGGTCGAGGCCATCATCGGCTCGATGCCCGAGATCGACTCGCTGTCCACGCAGGTCGGTGGCGACAACGGCCACAACACCGCCTACATCGGCATCGGCCTGAAGCCGCGCCACGAGCGCAAGCTCAACCAGTTCCAGGTGGAAGACGAGATCCGCAAGCGCCTGGAGGGCCTGCCGGGCATCTCGGTGGCGCTGGGCAACCGCCCGATCTTCATCTCGATCCTGGGCCCGGATCCGACCGTGCTCGACCAGATCACGGCCGACCTCGGCGCCAAGATCAGGAAGGTCAAGGGCGTGACCGACTTCGAATCCTCGGTCAAGCCCGGCCTGCCCGCGTACGCCGTGCGCGTGCGTCCGGACGCCGCGCGCCAGCTGGGCATGACGCCGCAGCAGCTGTCGGCCAGCCTGCGCGCCTACGTGCAGGGCGACGTGTCGACCTACTGGACGACGCCCGACGGCCAGCAGGTGGAGGTGCAGCTGCGCCTGCCGCAGGCCAGCCGCGAGACGGTCGCGCAGCTCAACAAGCTGCCGGTCGCCTTCGCCGCCGACGGCACGCCGGTGCCGCTGGAGAGCGTCGCCACGATCGAGCCCGTCACCAACCCGGACGTGATCAAGCGCCAGGACCTGCAGCGCCGCCAGGCGGTGTACGCCGGCGTGGACGTCAAGTCGGGCCGCACGGTGGGCCAGGTCAACGCCGACATCGACAAGATCGTCAAGGCCACCGTGCTGCCGCCGGGCTACCGATTCGACGTGGGCGGCGCCGCGCAGGACCAGGACGACATCTTCGGCAACATCGGCTCGGCCCTGGGCCTGGCGCTGATCTTCATCTACATCGTGCTGGCCAGCCAGTTCGGCAGCTTCCTGCAGCCGCTGGCGATCATGGCCTCGCTGCCGCTGTCGCTGATCGGCGTGATGATCTCGCTGAAAGCCTTCCACTCCACCATCAACCTGTTCTCGCTGATCGGCCTGATCATGCTGATGGGCCTGGTGACCAAGAACGCCATCCTGCTGGTCGACTTCGCCAACCACGCCCGCAAGGCCGGGGCGACGCTGGCCGAGGCCGTGCTGACCGCGGGCCAGATCCGGATGCGCCCGATCATCATGACGACGGCCGCGATGGTGTTCGGCATGTTCCCGCTCGCGCTC
>DATCRO010000510.1:0-3988 GCA_036569025.1 Burkholderiaceae bacterium | reverse complement strand
CGCGATGCTGCGGGTGCTCGGTCAGACGCAGCGCCGCATCGCCGCCGTGCATGCGATCGAGTTCGTCGCGCTGGGAGGCGTCGCCAGCCTGCTGGGCCTGGCGCTGGGCTTCGCGCTGCACCTGGGCTTCGTCGCGCTGCTCGGCGCATGGCTGCCGACGGGCGGGCTGCCGTGGCCGGGCGCGCAGCCGGCGCTGCTGGGCCTGGGCGTGGGCCTGACGCTGCTGCTCGGTTTCGGCCTGCCGCCGGTGCTGCAACTGGCGCGCGTGCCGCCGCTGCGCGTGCTGCGGCGCGACGTGGGAACGCCCAAGGCGGCCAGCCTCGGCGTCCTCGCGGGCGCGTTCCTGGGCTTCGCGGCGCTGATGGTGATCGCGGCGCGCGACGTCAAGCTGGGGCTCATCAGCGTGGGCGGCTTCGCGGCGGCGGCGCTGGCGTTCGCGCTCGTGGGCTGGCTGGCGGTGCGCGCGCTGCGGCGCCTCGTGCCCGAGGCGCGAGCACCTCGGTGGCTTGTCCTGGCCACGCGCGCGATCGCCGCGCGCCCGGCGTTCGCGGTGCTGCAGGTGGCCTCGATGGCGATCGGCCTGATGGCGCTGTGGGTGCTGGTGCTGCTGCGCACCGATCTCATCGACAGCTGGCGCGCCGCCACGCCGCCGGACGCGCCCAACCGCTTCGTCGTCAACATCCAGCCCGACCAGGCCGATGCGTACCGCGCCATGCTCAAGTCCGCCGGCGTGCGGGGCGACGACTGGTTCCCGATGATCCGCGGCCGTCTCGTCAGCATCAACGACGAGCCGGTGGGCAAGCGCTACAAGCCCGACTCCGACGCGTCCAACATGATCCAGCGCGAACTGAACCTGAGCCACTCCGCGCAGGTGCAGGACAAGGTCAGGATCGTCGCCGGCACCTGGGTGCCCGACGAGCCGGACGGCCTGAGCGTCGAGGAGGGCCTGGCCAGGACGCTGGGCCTCAAGCTCGGCGACCGGATGGTGTTCGACGTCGGCGGTCAGACCGTCTCGGGCCGCGTCACCACGCTGCGCAAGGTCGACTGGGGCTCGATGCGGGTGAACTTCTTCGTGATGTTCCCGCGCGCCAGCATGGGCGACCTGCCGCTGAGCTACATCAGCGCGTTCAAGGCGCCGGCCAAGCCCGGCTTCGACAACCAGCTGGCGGCGCAATTTCCCAACGTCACGGCGATCGACGTGTCGGCCACCATCGCGCAGGTGCAGGGCGTGCTCGACCAGGTCATCCATGCGGTGGAGCTGCTGTTCGCGTTCGCGCTGGTGGCGGGCCTGGTGGTGCTGGTGGCCACGGTGTCGGCCACGCGCGAGGCGCGGGCGCGCGAGTTCGCGGTGATGCGCGCGGTGGGCGCGTCGAGTGCCCTGCTGGGCCGCGTGCAGCAGGTCGAGCTGGCCGGCATCGGCGCGCTGGCCGGCCTGCTCGCCGCCAGCGCGGCGGTGGCCGTCGGCTGGAGCCTGGCGACCTGGGTGTTCGAATTCCACTGGAACCCGCCCTGGTGGGTGCCCGTGGCCGGCGCGCTGAGCGGCGGCGTGCTGGCGCTCGGCGCCGGCTGGTGGAGCCTGCACGAAGTGCTGGCACGTCCCGTGATGGAGACCTTGCGTCGTGCCGCGCAGGAGTGAGCCTCCGGACGCGCAGGCGTCAGGCGCGGCGCGAGCGCGAGCCCGCGCGCGCAGCGGCGCCGGCACGCCGATTGATGGGTTGACGCCATGATCCGGATCGGCCTCATCTCCGACACCCACGGCCTGCTGCGCCCCGCGGCGGTCGACGTCCTGCGCGGCAGCGACTTCATCGTCCACGCCGGCGACATCGGCGAGAACGTGCTCGAGGCGTTGTCCACCATCGCGCCGGTGACCGCCGTGCGTGGCAACAATGATCGCGCGGCCTGGGCCGAGCGCATCCACGAGACGGAGCAACTGCGCTTCGGGCAGATCACGCTGCACGTGTTGCACGACCTCGCGCAGCTGGCGATCGATCCGAATGCCGCGGGCGTCGATGTCGTCGTCACGGGCCACTCCCACCGCCCGAAGATCGAGCGACGCAGCGGCGTCCTCTACGTCAATCCGGGCAGCGCCGGGCCGGTGCGCTTCAACTTGCCGGTGTCGGTGGCGCTGATGCAGGTCAGCGGCCGCGACGTCAACGTGCGCATCGTGGAACTGGAGTCGTTGCGCCGCACGGCGTGACAGCCCGCATCGAGGAGACCGCCGCCATGAGTGTCCGCATCGTCCGCCTGGGCACGCCGCGCCACCCGCACGAGGGCACGCGCATCGGCACCGTGCGGCGCCCGCCGCGCGGAGTGCCGAAATCGGAGTTCGCCTCCGGCGACTGGTACGACGTCTGGTACCCGAACCTCTCGCCCACGCCCGAACTCGTCAAGCGCGCGCTCGCGTCGCAGGCCGACCTGAGCGCTGCCGGCGAGAAGGAATGGGCCGCGTTCACGCGCGGCTACAAGGCCGAGATGAAGGAGCCGGAGAACGCCCGCACGATCGAGCTGCTGGCGGCGCTGTCGCAGCACGCGAACTTCTCGGTCGGATGCTATTGCGAGAACGAGGCGCGATGCCATCGCTCCATCCTGCGCGGCCTGCTGCAGGAGGCGGGGGCGCGGATGGACGAATGAGCGTGGGGCCGTCAGTTTTCCGGTCCGACCCACTCGATGTTCGCCCCCAACGACACCAGGTTCTCCACGAACCGCGGATGCGCCCGGCGGATCGGCGTGCCGTTGTAGATCGTCGACTTGCCGTCGATGCTGGAGGCCAGCATCAGCAGCGCGATCGCGACGCGGATGATGTACGGGCTGTCGACCTCGGCGCCCACCAGCGGCTTGCCGCCGAAGGTGATGACGCGGTGCGGGTCGGACTGGAACGCGTGGGCCCCGAACTTCGACAGCTCGGACGTCCAGCCCAGCGCGCCGTCGTAGACCTTGTTCCAGAACATCATCTGGCCCTCGGCGCGCACGCCCAGCGCGATGAAGATGGGCAGCAGGTCGACCGGGAAGTAGGGCCACGGCGCGGCCTCGATCTTCTGCAGCATGTTGCGCGTGAACGGCTCGCGCACCTTCAGGCCGGCGGGCACGTACGCGCGCGACCAGCCGCCCTCGTGCGTGACCTCCACGCCCAGCTTGGCGAAGCTGCGATCGAGCAGCGGGAAGAACTGCGGCGCGCTGTTCCTCACTTCGACGTTGCCGCCCGTGATCGCGCCGAGCGCCAGGAAGGTCACGACCTCGTGGAAATCCTCGACGAAGGTGAAGTCGACGCCGTGCAGCTCGTCGACGCCGGTGACGGTCAGCCGCGAGGTGCCGATGCCCTCGACCTTCGCGCCCATGCGCTGCATGAAGTCGCAGAACTCCTGCACGTGCGGCTCGGACGCGGCGTTGGTCAGCTCCGACACGCCGTCTGCCAGCGCGGCGCACAGCACGAAGTTCTCGGTGGTGGTGACCGAGGCGTAGTCCAGCCAGCGGCGATGCGCGTGCAGCGGGCGGCGGGCGTGCACGATCAGCGCGCCGGGGCCGCGCTCGACCTGCGCGCCGAAGCCCTCGAACACCTCGACGTGCGGATCGATCTCGCGCACGCCCAGCGTGCAGCCCTGCACGTCGTTCTCGATGCGCGCGCTGCCGAAGCGCGCCAGCAGCGGCGGCACCAGCATCACGGACGAGCGCATCTCCTCGGGCAGCTTGTGCACGGCCGGATCGAAGTGGGTGTGCTCGTGGTGGATGCGCAGCACGCCGTCCTTGAGCTCGCCTTCGACATGGCTGCCCAGTTCGCGGAACACGGCGAGGATCTTGCGGACGTCGGTGATGTCGGGCACGCCGCGCAGGGTCACCGGTTCGCGCGTCAGCAGCGTGGCCGACAGGATCGGCAGCACCGCGTTCTTGTTCGCGGAGGGCGTGATGCGGCCGCTGAGGGGGCGGCCGCCATGGACGATGAGATCGGGCACGTGAACTCTCTTGAGGCTTGTTGGAAACGTGGCGCCATCGT
>DATCRO010000509.1:0-3642 GCA_036569025.1 Burkholderiaceae bacterium | reverse complement strand
TCGCTATGGCGTGGTACTTGAAACTGGCGCACCACGCCTTGGGCCAGTACTGCAGCTTGCCCTGCTCATGCAGCACGCCGGACAAATAGGCCTGCTCGTTGCGATAGAGCTTGCGCATCGCCGCCGATTCCGCGCGGAACTTGGCCAGCACGTCGGCGTGCGCGCCCAGCTGGAAGCGGTAGACCGAGGAATTGCCGGTGACGCGCCACGGGCGCTTCCAGTCGTGGATGATCAGGAAGTCGCCGGGCATCTCGAAGAACGGCGTGATGTCGTCGACGATGACGATGTCGATGTCCAGGAACAGCGCCACGCCGCGCAGCCCGTGCAGGTCGGCCTCGAAGGTGGTCAGCTTCTTCCAGCCGCGCTCGGGCAGGCCGTCGGGCAGCGCCAGGTCGGGGATGGGCAGGCAGGTCACTTCCTCGCGGATGCCGGCGCTCGAGTCGGTCAGGCAGACGAACTTGAAGTCGCCGCGCAGGTGGCGGCGGACCATCGCGTAGAGGCGATTGACGTACTCGGGGCCGTACTTGTCGCCCCATTTCATGCACAGGATGTGCCTGTCGGTCATTGCCGCCCCTCGCCCGACGGGTACATCGTTCGATCCCCCGGGGGGATGCCGGCCGGCTCCGGAGCGGCCGAGCGCTCGGCCGGCGTGGTGCGGAAATATCGGGTCATTGTTCTTCGATCCGCGTGGCGGGGTAGCTGTCCCAGCTGAGGCAGCCGGGGCATTGCCAGAAGTGGCGCTGGGCCTCGAAGCCGCAGGCGGCGCAGCGATAGCGCTGCAGCGGGCGCGCGGCGCGGGTGACGGCGGTGCGCACGTCGGCCAGCGAGCGTTCGGCCAGCGGGCCGACGGCGGCGGCCGAGGCGGCGATCGCCGGCTGCTGCAGCACCTCGCGCGCGGCCGACAGCGTCGGATGTGCGTGCAGCATCTCGCGGTAGCGGTTGGCGACGACCTCGGGGTCGGCCTCGAGCCTGGCCCAGGCGGCCAGGAAATCCAGGCGTGGCGCGTCGGCCAGCAGCTTCTCGAGCGTGGCCTTGGCATCGGCGCCGCGGCCGGCGGCGATGGCGGCCGCGGCGTAGTCGCCGGCCACCAGCGTGAACGCGGACGGATCGCGCCGGCGCAGCTCGCTCCAGGCCTCGAAGGCCTGCGCAGGCTGCCCCGCACGCGCGAGGCGCTGGCCCTGCATCACCAGCGGGCGCGCCGACGACGGATCGGCCTTGAGCGCCTGCTGAAGCGCGCGCTCGGCCTCGTCGGGGTGGTGCTGGTCCTCCGCGGCCTGCGCGAGTTCGCACCAGTAATGCGAGATGCGGCGCGCGAACGAGCCGGTGCCGGCGGTCTCGAGCTGCTGCGCCGTGTCGATGGCGGCGCGCCAGTCGCGCGAGCGCTCGTACAGGTTCAGCAGGGCCAGGCGCGCCTCGGTGTGGTACGCGGTGCCCTCGAGCGCCTTGTAGGCCGCCTCGGCGCGGTCGAACAGGCCGGCCTTGACGAAGTCCTGCGCCAGCGCGTGCTGGGCGCGCTCGCGCTCGGCCTGCGGCAGGTCGGCGCGCACGAGCAGGTGCTGGTGCACGCGCACCGAGCGCTCGAACTCGCCGCGGCGCCGGAACAGGTTTCCGAGCGCGAAGTGCAGCTCGGTGGTGTCGGGGTCGCTCTGCACCGTCTCGATGAACGCGTCGATCGCCTTGTCCTGCTGTTCGTTGAGCAGCAGCGACAGGCCCTTGTAGTAGGCCTTGGGCGATTCACGCGTCTCGCGCCGCATCTGGCGCAGGTCGAAGCGCGAACCGAGCCAGCCGAGGATGAAGAACAGCGGCAGGCCCAGCAGGAGCCATTGGTACTCAAAGTCCATCGCGCACCACGGTGACGTCGGGCGCCACGGGCGCGGCGGGAAGGGCCGGCGGCGGGGGCACGACCGGGGTCTCGAGGCGGCGCGCGCGGCGGCGGTGCTTCCACCAGCTGGGCGTCATCGCCAGCACGCCGAACACGGTGCCGGCGGTGAACGCGGCCAGCACGATGATGACCATCCGTGCCGTCCAGGCGTACGAGAACAGCCAGTTCACCGTCGCCAGCTGCTGGTTGTTGATCGCCAAGCCGAACAAGGCCAGGAAGAGGAAGGCTCGGATGAGCCAGGTGAGAAGTCGCATCATGAGGATCCGCCGGTTCGCGGATTCTACGGGCGCCCGGGAGGCGGGTGCCGCTCGCCGTCGAGCAGCAGGAAGCGGGCGCCGCTGCCCGAGTCCGCGGCCCGGTCGCCGGCGTTGTACAGGGCGCAGCGCTGCAGCGACAGGCAGCCGCACCCGATGCAGGAATCGAGCTGGTCGCGCAGCCGCGTCAGCGCGGCGATGCGGGCGTCCAGCTGCGGGCGCCAGGCGGCCGACAGGCGCGCCCAGTCGGCCGGCGTCGGCGTGCGGCCGTCGGGCAGCGTGGCCAGCGCCGCGGCGATCTGCTCCAGGGTGAGACCCACCTGCTGCGCGACGCGGATGAACGCGACGCGGCGCAGCGCCGACCGCGGGTAGCGCCGTCGCCCCGACTCGCTGCGGCCGCCGTGCATCAGGCCCTGGGCCTCGTAGAAGCGCAGCGTGCTGGCGCTGACGCCGGCGCGGCGGGCGAAGGCGCCGATGGGAAGCCAGTCGTTCTGGCTGGGCGCGAGCGGGTCGGTGTCGGGCAGGGCCATGCGAAATCGCTTGACTTGAAGTTCACTTCAACTTGCAGAGTGTAGCCATCCCCACTCAACGTGCCGACCGACATGAACACCGCCGTCCTCGATTCGCCCGCCGCCGCCGTCGCCGACCGCCGCGCCGTCCTGCATCGCCTGCTGGACGAGGCGCTGGCCTACGGCCCCGAACATGGCGCAGGCATGGCCAGCCACCTGCCGATGGCGCTCGCCGCGCTCGACGGCCTGGGCGCGCACGAGGCCCAGATGCGCTCGTTCTTCGCGCACTACGCGCGGCGGCTGCGGCGCGTCGAGCTGCCCAAGGGCGGCGCCCAGCCGGTCGACGACTGGAAGCGGCTGCGCGGTCGTATCGACCAGCACGAGACGCTGCGCGCCAGCTTCGCGCGCGCGATCGCCCGCGACGGCGCCGACGCCGTGCTGCGCGACGCGGTGCCGGGGCTCGTCGACGGCGTCGCCGGTGCGGCCTTCCACGGGCCGATCCGCGCCGCGCATGCGGTCGAGGCAGGCCACGACGGCGAACTCGCCGCGGGGCTCGCATACTGGGCCGCGCGTTGGGAACCGCTGCCGGCGCCGGGCGCCGCGACCCTGCGCATCGCCGGCGCGAGCGCATGGCTGGACGCGATCGATGCGCGGCGCATCACGTTCGATCCGGACTGGCGGGCGTCCGCGTCGCTGATCAGCGCGCGCATGCAGCAGGCGGCGGTGACGCCGCCGTACATCGAGCTCGGGGGCGCGCTCGCAGTCGAGGACGTGGCGCCGGACGCGCTGCTGCTCGATCTGGCGAAGGCCTGCGCCGCGCGCTATGCGGCCACGGGCAACTTCACCGTCCTGCACATGGCCACCGCCAGCCGCGCGCTGCGCGTGCTCGGGCGCTGGCTGCCGGTGAACCCGGTCGCGCTCGCGCCGCTGCTGCACGCAGTGGCCGCCGCGGAACTGGCCGCGCGTGCGGTGCCGCTGCCGCGCGATGCATCGGGCG
>DATCRO010000508.1:0-7111 GCA_036569025.1 Burkholderiaceae bacterium | reverse complement strand
CTCAGAAACGTCAATCGGGCATGCTTATGGGTGTTCATCCGGACTCCGGCTTTGGTCTGACAGGGGGTTTGGCGATTCCCAGTCTCTCAAAACCACTCCGGGTGAACACCCGCAACAACCTATTGAAGCTTCACACCTAGGGCCTGTTCACACTAAATGCACGCCCGCGTGGCCAAGCAGAATGCCCGCCTTCAAGGCGCGGGCGCGCAGTCATGGTGGGCCCACTACAAGCGCCCGCAACGCCGAAGGCCGGCATTGCAGCTCGGCCACCCGGAGGGCCGGTGGCCTGCGAGTCCCCAGGCGTCGTTGGCCGCTCCTTGCGGGCGCCCAGCCCGCCGCGTCGCGTCCGCCTAGCCCTGGGGACTCGCAGGACACCGGCGCGGGCGCGCATTTAGTGTGAACAGGCCCTAAGCCGGCAACCAGGCGCCCTCGACGCTGCGCCACGCGCAGCCATAGGTGCGCTCGAGCACCGGCGCGCTGAGGATCTCCTCGACGCGGCCCGCCTGCCAGCCGCCGTCGCCCGACAGCGCCAGCACGTGCGTGGCGACGCGCGCGATCCAGCTCGGGTCGTGCGCGCTGGCGATCCAGGCCCGCGCTCCGGACTCGCGCGTCGCGGCCTGCACCAGCCAGCGGGCGACGACCTGCTGGTGCGCCGGATCCTGGAACGACACCGGCTCGTCCAGCAGCATCAAGCCGGCGCCCTGCATCGCGCATTGCGCCAGCGCGACCCGCTGGCGCTCGCCGCCGGAGAGCTGGTCGACACGGCGGCCGGCCAGCGTGGCGATGTCCAACGCAGACAGCAGTTCGGACGCCTGCGGCGCGCCGGTGGCGACCTCGCTGAGCGCCAGCACGCGCGCCACCGTCAGCGCGAAGCGGTCCTGCGGCTGCTGCGGCATCAGCGCGCGCAGCGCCGCTGCGGCGCCGGCCGGCCAGTCGCCCTGCGGCCGGCCCTGCCACAGCAGCTCGCCCGCGCGCCCGGGGACGGACAGGCCCGCCAGCGCGCGCAGCACCAGGCTCTTGCCGGCGCCGTTGCGCCCGATCACGCACCAGCGCTCGCCCGCCTGCACGCGCCACGCAAGGCCGTCGACCAGCACGCGGCCGGCGGCGCGCAGCGTCAGCGCCCGGGCCTCGAGCAAGGGCGTGCCGCTCACTTGAGGCCTCGCGCGAGGAACCAGATGAAGCATGGCGCGCCGACCAGCGCCATGACGGCACCCACCGGAAGTTCCAGCGGCGCGACGACGATGCGCGCCAGCAGGTCGGCGCCCATCAGCAGCGCCGCGCCGGACAGCATCGACAGCAGCGCCAGTTCGCGCGTGCGCAGCACGCCCGCGAGCCGCCAGCCCTGTGCGACGACGAGTCCGACGAAGCCGACCGAGCCCGCGGTCGACACCGCCAGCCCCACGGCCAGCGACGCGAACACCAGCAGTTCGAGCCGCAGCCGGCGCACCGGCTCGCCCAGCAGCCAGGCCGCGTCGGCGCCCAGCATCAGGCGGTCGACGGAGCGGCCGCGCGTCCACAGCCAAGCGGCGAAGACGCCCGCGGCGGCGATGTTCCACAGGCTGGCGTCGGCGCCCGACAGGTCGCCCACCATCCAGAAGATCGCGCCGCGCAGCCGCTGGTCGGGCACCAGCGCGAGCATCAGCGTGGAGACGGCGCCGAAGACGGCGGCCAGCATCGTGCCCAGCAGGATCAGCTTGGGCGACGCGTCGTCGGCCGCGGCCAGCGCGGGACGCGCGAGCCACAGCAGCAGCAGTCCCGCGACGAGCGCGCCCGAGGCCGCGCCGATCCACAGCTGCAAGCCCAGCAGCAACGCCGCCAGGGCGCCCACCGACGCGCCGGTAGAGTGTCCCAGCACGTACGGATCGGCCAGCGGATTGCGCAGCAGCACCTGCAGCGCGAGGCCGGCGAGCGCGAGCAGGCTGCCCACGCCGGCGGCCGCCGCCACGCGCGGCGCGCGCAGCGTGACGACCAGCTGCCAGTCCCAGCCACCCGAGCCCAGTCCCAGCGCGAGCGCGGCCACCACCGCCGTCGCGAGCGCCAGCAAGGCGATGCGCAGGACGGCGGGGTCGCGGGCGGGCATGGACGTGGGGCGGACGGGACGGTCAGCCGATTATTGCCACTGCCCGTGCAGCGAGAAGATCACCGACGGCGGCGGCGGCGTGTAGCCCAGCACCTCCGGGTCGTGCTTGCCGGTGAGGTTGCCCGCCTTCACGCCGATGGACCAGTTCGGCGAGAACGCGTGCGACGCCGTCAGCCCCAGCACCGTGCGCGAATGGGCCTGCACGGTGGCGAAGGTGACCGGGTCGACGTCGGCGCGCGGGCCGGCGTACTGCAGCCACACGCCCGTGTCCCAACCCATGACCGGCACGCGGTAGTTCGCAGCGACCACGGTGCGTGCGCGGCGCAGCAGCGCGGCGTGCGCGTCGTCGTCGCGCGCGTCCTGGAACGTGGCGTCCAGGCCCACCTTGCCGTAGCCGGTGTCGCCGTCGACGGACAGCTCCACGCCGCGGTTGCTCGCGTGGGCGATGTTGACGGTCTCGAACGTGGCGTTGAACGCGATCAGGTCGTGCTGGCGCTGCGAGAACAGCGTCGCCCGCGCGAGCCAGTCGCCGCGGCTCCAGTGCACGCCCAGCTCGACGTCGCGCGAGTGCTCGGCCTTGAGCGGCGCGGCCTCGTAGGCGATGTTCGAGAAGCTCGGCGCCGCGAACGCCGTCGAGGCCTGCGCCACCAGCTTCCAGTCCGAGCCCAGGCGCCAGCCCAGCGCGAGCAGGCCCGTGTTGGCCGTGCCGTAGTCGCTCGCGTCGTCGTGGCGCACGTTGGCCTGCACCTCGAGCGCCGAGGCGAACGAGCCGAGCCAGCCGGCGCGCACCGAGTTCGTGTGGCGCGAGTTCACGGGCGAATCGACGTAGCCGAAGCGTTCGCTGTCGTTCTCGACGCCGAACTGCACGTTCTGGCCGTCGGCGACCGTCCAGTCCACGCCCGCGCCCAGCAGGCGCGTGCGGCCGAGGCCGCCCGGCGTGTAGGCCGTGGGGTCGGTGTACTTGACGACGTCCTCGCCCGCGTGCACGTCCAGGTTCAGCGCGGGCGTGAGCGCGTGGTGCGAGGTCAGCGTGAAGTTGTCCAGGCGGCTCTTGAGCTCGTCGACGACCGTGGGGCCGCCGTAGCCGTCGTAGTGGCTGTCGGTGTCCGAGTGCATCGCGCTGAGCGTGGTGCGATGGCCGGTGGCCCAGGTCTTGCCGACCGACAGCGTCGCCCCGCTCTGCGTCGACGCGTCGCGGTCGGGGTTGACGCTCGGATCGACCTTGGGGTCGCGCGCGCTCCACCCGTCGGTATGGACGCCGGAGATGCTCGCGCTCAGGTCCAGCGCGCGGTCGTCCGCGCCGAAGCGCCTGCCTACCGACGCGCTGCCGTCGAGCGTGCCGCGGCTGCCGCCGCCCACGGTCAGGCTGCTGCCGGCGCCGTGCTTCGTGAAGATCTGGATGACGCCGCCCACGGCCGCCGACCCGTACAGGCTGGACAGGTTGCCGCGCACCACCTCGATGTGGTCGATCTGCGCCAGCGGCACGAGCTCCCACGGCGCCGAGCCGAAGTCGGCGCGCGACAGCGGCGCGCCGTCGATCAGCACCAGCACCTGGTTGGAGTTGGCGCCGCGCACGAAGATGCTGGTCTGCGCCCCGACCGGGCCGGTCTGGGCGACGTTGAAGCTGAGGAAGCTGCGCATCAGGTCGGGCACGTCGAGCGCGGGAGAGGCCTCGATGTCGGCGCGGCTGATGACCGTGGTGCTGGGCAGCGTGTCGGGCAGCTTCTGCGCGACGCGCGCGGCCGAGACGACGACTTCCTGCGCGGGATCGGCCGCGGGATCGGCGCAGGCCGGAGCCGCCGCGAGAAACGACAGCGCCGCGGTGACGGGAGCGAGGCAGAACGCCGCGACGCGGCGGTGCGCGGGCGCGAACGGCCCGGGATGGCGAGAGGTCATGGGAACACGAACGACAGCAAACGTGGCCACGAGCGTCCCCGCAGGTGCCACCGAAACGATCGCCCGGCGCCTTGCGCGCGGACGACCCCGAACAGCTGGCCGGTATCCGGGCTGGCGGAGAGGCAGCGTGTCGTGGGCCTTCCCACGCGCTCGACGAGAGACGCGCAGTGGCCAGGTGACGACAGCCGATGCCGGCGCCTTCTCGAGGCGACGACACCCTCCGCGACCGTTGCGGGGGCAGCTCAGGTGAGGCGTTCCTCCTGGCGAGGGCGGCCGTCCTGATTCCCGTTTCACTCGGGCGGCGCGAGAGGCCGCCCGGAGCACCAACTGAAGAGCGGATCGTACCATTCGACACCTCTTGTTCCCGGATGTCGCGCGGCTCGGACGCAACGGCAGCCAGGCATCGCGCACGGCCTCGTTCAAGGGTCAGCGAGCGGATGGCCGCATGAAGCCGGCCCCTACAATGGGTCTTTGCCGCCCCTGCGTCCCTGCCCATGTCACGACTGCCGGATCTCGCCGAACGCATCGAACGCCTGCTGCTGCGCCACGAGGAGCAGAAGCGGACGAACACCCTGCTCGAACAGCAGTTGCGCACCGTCACCGACGAGCGCGACAACCTGCGTTCGCGCCTGGCCGCGGCGCGCGCACGCATCGACGCCCTGATCGACCGCCTGCCCGCGTCGGAGGGCGGCCATGCGGCCGATGACGCGTCCATCGACGGTGACAGCCCGCGGAGCGCGCCATGAAGCAAGTCGAAGTGACCATCCTGGGCCAGAGCTACCTGCTGGCCTGCCCCGACGGCGGCGAGGCGCTGCTGCAGGCCGCCGTCGCCGCGGTCGACCGCGAGATGAGCGGCATCCGCGACGCGGGCAAGGTCAAGGCGCGCGAACGCATCGCCGTGCTGGCCGCGCTGAACCTGGCGTACCGTCTCGCCGAGGCACCGCGCGCGGCGCCGGTGGCGGCGGTCGAAGGCGGCGAGCACGCCGAGCCGAAGCCGCACGTCGAACACGCCGAGGCCAGCGAGGCGCGCCGCGCCGCGGCCGCGCAGGTCGAGCACCTGATCGCACGCCTGGACGAAGCGCTGAACGAGGACGGACGGCTGCTTTAACGCATTCCTCGCCGATCGTTCGTCAAGTGATTTTGTAGGCCCTCTTTACGTCTCTGATGCTCGCTTGGCGGCGAGCGGGGCGCATAGAATGGATTCGTCCGTTGCGTTCGCGAGGGTTTTATATTTCCTTGAACCGATGCGCTTTGCGCTAGGGCTTGGAACATCGTCTGGTTGGTGTGATCGTCTCGCGTCAGATGAACCCGAAGCCAGACTGACCTCGCCCACCTGAACACCCCTGGGTTCAGGAATGCGGCCCGAGGTTCGCGGCGGACACCTTTACTTCAGCGGCGTGCAGTGCCACGACGCTTTCGAGCAGATGCCTTCGTACTGGCTGATGAAAAGCGAGCCCGACGAGTGCTCGATCTCCGACGTCGAGAAAGCCCCCGGCCGCAAGGTGCCGTGGATCGGGGTGCGCAACTACCAGGCGCGCAACTTCATGCGCGACCAGATGCGCGTCGGTGACGGCGTCCTGTTCTACCATTCGAGCTGCCCCGAGCCGGGCGTGGCGGGCGTGGCCGAGGTCGCCAGCGCGGCGTACGACGACGCGTCGCAGTTCGACGCGAAGAGCCCGTACTTCGACGCCAGGTCCGACCCGGCCAAGCCGCGCTGGCAGCACGTCGACGTCAGGC
This sequence comes from Burkholderiaceae bacterium, assembly GCA_036569025.1. Lineage (GTDB taxonomy): Bacteria > Pseudomonadota > Gammaproteobacteria > Burkholderiales > Burkholderiaceae_C > Scleromatobacter. Next base: position 1,398 of record DATCRO010000508.1, on the reverse strand, counting down.
ACCTGGCCACCACGCCGCTGCTCTCGCTCAAGGAGATGCGCGCGCGGCCCGAACTGGCGAGCATGCAGCTGCTCAAGCCGGGCAGCCGGCTGTCGATCACGCCAGTCACGCCCGAGGAATGGCGCGCGGTGATGGCGGCGCTGGTCGAGCTGGGCGCCAAGCCGTCCATCGCCAAGCTGGTCGCTGCTTGAAGCGCGTCGACGTCGCCGTGATCGGCGCCGGCGCCGCCGGCCTGTTCTGCGCGGCGCAGGCCGGGCAGCGTGGCGCGCGCGTGCTGCTGATCGATCACGCGGCCAAGGTGGCCGAGAAGATCCGCATCTCCGGCGGCGGCCGCTGCAACTTCACCAACCGCGACGCCACGCCGGCGCAGTTCCATTCGCGGAATCCGCACTTCTGCCGCTCGGCGCTGGCGCGCTATACCGCGCAGGACTTCATCGCGCTGGTGCAGCGCCACCGCATCCCGTTCCACGAGAAGCACCGCGGCCAGCTGTTCTGCGACGAGTCCAGCCAGCAGATCATCGACCTGCTCCTGCGCGAGTGCGACGACGGCCGCGTCGAGCGCTGGCAGCCGTGCGCGGTCGCGGGCGTGCGCGCGCGTGACGCGGGCGACGACGGCGCGCGCCACGAACTCGACACCGCGCGCGGCCCGGTGCTCGCGCGCAGCGTGGTCGTGGCCACCGGCGGCCTGCCGGTGCCGGCGATCGGCGCCACCGACTTCGGGCTGCGGCTGGCCAGGCAGTTCGGCCACGCGCTGGTCGATCCGCGGCCGGCGCTGGTGCCGCTCGTGTTCGACGCCGCCGAGTGGGCGCCGTTCGCCGGGCTGGCGGGCGTGTCGCTGGAGGTCGACATCTCCTCGGGCACCGGCAAGCAGCGCGGCCATTTCATCGAGGACCTGCTGTTCACGCACCGCGGCCTGAGCGGCCCGGCAGTGCTGCAGGCCTCGAGCTACTGGCGACCGGGCGAGACGCTGCAGATCGCTTTGGCGCCCGGCACCGACTGGCCCGACACCTTGGCGCGCGCCAAGGCCACGTCCCGGCGCCAGCTCGGCAACGAGCTGGCCACCCTGCTGCCGCAGCGCCTGGCCCAGGCCTGGCTCGCGCGCGGCGGACTGCCCGAGGACCGGCCGATGCCCGAGGTAGGCGACAAGGCGCTGCGCCAGCTCGCCGAGTCGCTGGCGTCGTGGCGCATCGCGCCCAGCGGCACCGAAGGCTGGAAGAAGGCCGAGGTCATGGCCGGCGGCGTCGACACCCGCGAGATCGACTCCAGGACGATGGAAAGCCGACGTGCGCCCGGGCTGCACTTCATCGGCGAGGTGCTGGACGTCACCGGCTGGCTGGGCGGCTACAACTTCCAATGGGCGTGGGCCAGCGGCTACGCCTGCGCCGAGGCGCTCGCGGC
>DATCRO010000507.1:0-6482 GCA_036569025.1 Burkholderiaceae bacterium | reverse complement strand
GTCCTTGACGGCCAGGCGCAGCTGCTCGGCCGCGTCGGTCAGGCGCTGCTGCGTGGCGAGCACGCTGGCGTAGGCCTGGCGCACGACCGGCTCGGCCTCGGGCTGTGCGAGGTAGCGTCGCACGATGACCTCGGCGCGGGCGATCAGCTCCGTGGACGGCGCCGTGCCCTTCTCGGGCGTGGCGGCCGCGCTGGCGGCGCTCGCGGCCGCGGTCGCGCGAGCGCTCGCGCGCGCCGGCGTGCCGTCGGTGGCCGAGTTCATCACGTCGAGGGCGAGCAGCACCGGCGGCAGCGCCTTGGGATCGCTGGCGAGCGCCTGGTCGGCGAGGTCCAGCGCGAACATCGGCTGGCCCTGGTTCAGGCGGATGCGCCCGAGCGCGACGTGAGCGGCGACGCGCGTCTCGGGCGCATCGATCCAGGGCTGCAGCAGCTGGCGGAACATCTCGGCCGCGGCGCCCTTGTCCTTGGCGCGCTGCTGGGCGCGCGGCAGGCTGGCGATGAGCGCCACGCGCTCGGCCGGCGTGCTGATCTGCAGCAGCTGCCTGAGCGGCTCGGCGGTGTCGGCGATGCGGTCGAAGCGGATCAGCAGCTGGATCTCGGTGAGCAGCGCCTCGGTCGAGCGCGGCATCGCCGCATGCCAGCTGCGCGTGATCGCGAGCGCCTTGTCGCCGGCGCCCGCTTCCGCCGCCATCTGCAGCGCGCGGCGGTACAGTGCATCGTCCTTGTTCTCGCGCGCGGCCTGGAGCATCAGCTCGATGGCGTTGGCCGACTGGCCTTCGCGCATCGTCAGTTCGGCCTCCAGCAACTGCCTGAGCAGCGGGCCGGTGAGGTAGGAGTTCTCGACCTTGGGCACCGGCATCGGGACGGTGGGCACCGAGGCCGGCGCGGCCGGGGCGGCCGCCGACTTCTGCGCCCAGGCGCCGGCGGGCAAAAGCAAGGCGAGTCCGAGGCCGGCCAGCAGGCCCGTGGTGCGCGCACGCGTCGCGCGGGAAAAGTGCTTCAAGCCTTGTGTTCGACGCATTGCCGCTCCATATCAGTCCATTCTAGGCTCCGAAGAACCACCATGCCCGAGTTGCCAGAGGTCGAAGTCACGCGCCGCAGCGTTGCTGCAGGATTGCTGGGCGCGCGCGTGCGCGACGTCCAGATGGGCCTGCCGCTGCGCTGGCCGCTCGGGCACGATCCGCGCGCGCTGGTGGGCACGGCGTGCGGCGAGATGTCGCGCCGCGGCAAGTACCTGTGGCTGCCGCTGTCGCGCGATGGCGATGGACGGGACAGGCATCTGCCGGGCCTGCCACGCCCGGCCGACTCGCCGGCCTTGCCGGAGTCCGCGGGCGGGCTGCTGATCCACCTGGGGATGTCCGGCGCGCTGGCGTTCGGCGAGCCGCCGGCCGAGCGCGGGCCGTACGACCACTTCCGGCTCGTCACCGATCGCGGCTGCCTGTGGCTGACCGACCCGCGACGCTTCGGTGCGGTCGTCTGGTCGCCGGCGCTCGATGCCGAACCGGCGCGCGGGCTGCTGGCGCCGCTCGGACCCGAGCCGTTCGACCCGGCGCTCGACGAGGCCGGCTTCCACGCCGGGCTGAAGGCGCGCCGCACGCCCGTGAAGATGGCGCTGCTGTCGGGCGAGCTGGTCGTGGGGGCGGGCAACATCTACGCCTGCGAGGCGCTGCACCTGGCGCGCATCGACCCGCGCACGCCGTCCAACCGCGTCAGCCGCCCGCGCGCGGCGCGCCTGCTGGCGGCGGTGCGGCTGGTGCTGCGCCATGCGATCGAAGCCGGGGGCACCACGCTGCGCGACTTCAGCGCCAACGGCGCGGCGGGCCACTACCAGGAGAGCGCGCAGGTGTACGGCCGGGAAGGCCAGCCCTGCAATACCTGCGGCACGGCGGTGCGCCGTATCGTGCAGGGCCAGCGCTCGACCTTTTTCTGCGGGGTTTGCCAGAAGCGCTAGCCATATTGCGCCAAAGCGCTCCAGATATTACTCATCGGTGAGTATTTGCCGAGAATGTATCCGGAGGTTTCGCGTCGAGCAGGAAACGCGCCGCCGAGCAGCCCGGCGACGCTTCACGATGCGACATACTTGGCATTCCGGCGGGTAATCAGGCGATCGGCTCCAGGGCAATCGCGCTACGATCTGCTGTCAACTGGTCCATATTCCGAACCAGAATCACCGCCACTGGCGCCGACTATCTAGCGACGACAAAGAGCTTGGGAATGACGAAAGATCACTCGCTGGTACCCGCCCTCGACGCCCTGGCGAGCTGGCGCCAATCGCTCGCCCGCGAGCTGGCCAGCCTCACCAAGTTCTTCACCACCAACGACCTGCTGTCGGCGCCGTCCGCCGACATCGCCGAATCGCTTCGCCAGCGCCTGCTGGCCGACAAGCTGGTGGTCGCCTTCGTGGCCGAGTTCTCGCGCGGCAAGTCCGAGCTGATCAACGCCATCTTCTTCGCCGACACGGGCCGCCGCATCCTGCCCGCCTCGCCCGGCCGCACCACCATGTGCCCGGTGGAGCTCGCGTGGGACGACAAGGACGCGCCGATGCTCGACCTGCTGCCGATCGACACGCGCAAGGAAGGCCAGTCGCTGACCGAGCTGCGCGCCACGCGCGAGGGCTGGAAGCGCGTGCCGCTCGACCCGTCGAACCCGGACGCGCTGGCGGCGGCGCTGTCGGAAGTCACCCATACCCGCCGCGTCACGCCGGACGCCGCGCGCGAGCTGGGCCTGTGGTCGGACACCGATCCGGAAGACAACCCGCCGCTGGACGAGGAAGGCCTGCTCGAGGTGCCGGCCTGGCGCCACGCGATGATCAACTACCCGCACCCGCTGCTGGCGCGCGGCCTGGTCGTCCTGGACACCCCGGGCCTGAACGCGATCGGCACGGAGCCGGAACTCACGCTGGGCCTGCTGCCCGGCGCGCATGCCGCGCTGTTCCTGCTGGGCGCCGATGCGGGCGTCACCAAGTCCGACCTGTCGGTCTGGAACGAGCACCTGGGCGGCCAGTCGATGGCCTGCTTCGTCGTGCTGAACAAGGTCGACATGCTGTCGGACCCGCTGCTGACGCCCGAGCAGAACGAGGCGCTGGTGCAGAAGCAGTGCGAGGTCACGGCGCAGACGCTGCAGATGCCGCGTGATCGCGTGTTCCCGGTGTCGGCCCGCGCCGCGCTGCACGCGCGCCTGAACCGCAACGAGGCCGAACTCGAGAAGAGCCGCCTGCCCCAGCTCGAAGAGGCGCTCACCAACGAACTGCTGCCGGCGCGCCAGACGGTGCTGACGCACGCGCTGGTGCAAGGTGTGGAAGCGCTGCGCGCGCAGGTCAACGCGCGGCTGCGCGACCAGCGCCGCCAGAATTCCGAACAATTGCTCGAACTGCGCGGCCTGCGCGGCAAGAGCGGCGCGCGCGTGCGGCACCTGCTCGATCGCGTGCAGGAGGACGCCGCCGAATTCGAACGCTGCGTCGCGCGCCTGACCGCGCTGCGCGCCGTGCAGTCGCGCCTGCTGCGCGACACGCAGAACCAGCTCTCCAGCGAGCGCATCCGCGCCGAGGTCAAGGAGCTGCAGGCCGCGCTGAACTCCGGTTGGCTGCACCTCGGGGCGCGCCAGGCCTTCCTGGGCATGTGCGACAAGCTGCGCCACGCGCTGTCCGATTCCGAGGTCACCACCGCCGAGGCGCGCGAGATGCTGCAAGGCACGTTCCGCCAGCTCAACGCGGAGTTCGGCTTCTCTCTGGCCATCGCGCTGCCGCCCGAGCTCGCGCAGCACCGCGAGGACCTCGCGGCCATCGAGCGCGGCTACAACCGCTACTTCGGCCTGAGCGAGACGCTGCGCATGGCGTCGTCGGCGTTCAAGGAGCGCTTCGTGCGCATGCTCGTGTCCAAGCTGCGCGTCGTCTTCGAGACGGCCGCGCGCGACATCGAGCTGTGGAACCAGTCGGCCAGCTCGCAGATGGAAGCGCAGCTGCGCGACCGCCGGCGCAGCTTCCGCAAGCGCCGCGAATCGCTGGAGCGCATCCAGCAGGCCGCGGGAGACCTCGAGGAACGCGTGACCGACGTCGAGGCCCAATCCGCGCGCATCGAGGCGCTGATCACCGACGTGGGCCTGCGCTGCGAGACGCTGTGCGTCATCGCCCGCCGCGGCCCGACCGGCATCGAGTCCGAGCACATCGAGATCCCGTTCGACGCGTCGGCGACGGCGACGGTCTGAGCGCTCGCCGTCCGCGAGCCCGTCGTTCGGCGCGAGTCGTCGCGGATTCGGGGCTGATCGCCGCGCAGCGCCGACCCGGTGTCACCCTGCGCGCAGTCGCAGGATCCACGGATGCGCGCCGAGCCGGCATCGCGGCCGGGCCAGGTGGATCCTGCGACTGCGCGCAGGATGACGCGCCGGGCATCCGGTGCCAGGTCTTGCGGCTTGACCCGCCTGACCGGCGCCTCGGCGCTGTCGCGGTTGCAGCGCGGTGTCAGGTCTTGAGTTTCGTACGGCGAGCGCCGCACGATCGGCCGACGCCGCGGCGTGCAAAATTCAAGGCCTGACACCGCTCCCGCGACACCGCTTCATTCCGGCATGGATCTCTTTCCCGACGACGGCGCGCGCCGTCCCTTCATCGCCAGCGAGGCCACGCCCGAGTGGAACGCGCTGCCGCTTGCCGAGCGCGTGGTCGCCTGGCAGCGTTCGCACGGCCGGTCCGGCCTGCCGTGGCAGCAGACGCGCGACCCGTACCGCGTCTGGCTGTCCGAGATCATGCTGCAGCAGACGCAGGTCGCCACCGTCCTCGCCTACTACGAGCGCTTCCTGCGGCGCTTTCCCACCGTGGCCGATCTCGCCGCCGCGCCGATCGAGGACGTGCTCGCGCTGTGGAGCGGCCTCGGCTACTACGCCCGCGCCCGCAACCTGCATCGCTGCGCGCAGACGGTCGTCGCGGAACACGGCGGCGCGTTCCCACGAAGCGCCTCGCAACTGGCGGAGCTTCCCGGCATCGGCCGGTCGACCGCCGCCGCGATCGCCGCGTTCTGCTTCGGCGAACGCGTGGCCATCCTCGACGGCAATGTCAAGCGCGTGCTGACGCGCGTGCTCGCGTTCGACCGCGACATCGCGCAGGCCGCGTCCGAGAAGGCGTTGTGGTCCATCGCCACCGACCTGCTGCCCGACGCCCCGGCCGGCGAGCCGCTGCACGAAGCGATGGCCACCTACACGCAGGGCCTGATGGACCTCGGCGCCACGGTCTGCACCATCCGCAGGCCGGCGTGCGACGCATGCCCGGTGCACGCGATGTGCCAGGGTCGCGCGTCCGGCGCGCCGGAGAAATTCCCGGTCAAGACGCGCAAGCTCAAGCGCGGCAAGCGCGCCGGCGTGCTGCTGTGGCTGCAGGATAGCGACCGCGTCTGGCTGGTGCAGCGCGCCGACTCGGGCGTGTGGGCGCAGCTGTGGTCGCTGCCCGAATTCGACACCGCCGTGACGCTGGAGCGCGCGGTCGAACCATGGCCCGGCACGCTCGAATGGATGGCGCCGTTCAAGCACGTGCTGACGCACTTCGACTGGATGCTGCAGCCGCTGCGCCTGACGTGGCACGGCGGCGTGTCGCCGGCGCAGCAGAGCGAGATCGCGCAGCTGGGCGCGGTCAACGGCGCATCCGCGATGGCGGCGTCCGAACCGGGCCAGGCCGACGAGCACGGCGACGTCGAGGACATCGACGACGCGGAGCGCAGCGTCGCCACGACCACCACCGCGGGCCGCTGGTTCACGCGCGCGGAGCTCGCTGACGTGGGCATTCCGTCGCCGATCCGCAAGCTGCTGGAAGCCGCGCTTCCGGACTGAGTTCACGCGCGCCGACGCGCACGCGCGTGACGCCCGCGAACGCGCGAGCGCGAGACGTTCAGAACTCGAGCGCCATCGTGCGCTCGAGCCCGACGCGCCCCACGCGCCGTTCGCCCACCTCGCGCCAGCCGGCCTTCTGGTACGCGCGGATCCCGGCGGCGTTGCCTTCGTCCACGCGCAGCACGAGGCGCGCGGCTTGCGGCCAGCGGTCGACGACGCAGCGGGCCAGTTCGGCCAGGGCGAGCGCGCCGATGCCGCGGCCTTGCTGCCGCCGGTCGATGCGCAGGCCGCTGAGGACGACGGCATCGGCGTCCACCCAATCGGGCGCCGATGCGCCGCGCTTGACGAGAAGCCAACCGACGATCGCATCGTCAGCGCGGATGGCGAAACCGGCGACCTCCATCGGATCGCCGGCCTCGCATGCAGCGACGCTGCGCGCGATCGTGCCGGCGAACTCGACCTGCTCGGGGCTGATCTCGAGCCGCGCCACGGCCTGGCGATCGGCGGTCGGCAGGGCGTGCCAGTCGGCGAGCGCGACGCGTCGCACGGCGTCGCGTGCTTGCACGGCGCTCATTCGGCCGCGTCGAGCTCGCGATGCCGCAGCAACGTGGTGACGCTGCCCGAGAACCGCTGGGCGAGCGTCTCGGCCATGAAGACCGAGCGGTGCTGCCC
>DATCRO010000506.1:0-5159 GCA_036569025.1 Burkholderiaceae bacterium | reverse complement strand
GCCATGGACCAGCCACTCTACGTGTTCGACCGGCGCGCGCCGCACCGGCCCGCCTATGCCCTGACGGGTATCCGCGCGTTCGCGCCCGAGGCGCTGCCGCAGATCGCCAACGCGCAGCGCGAGGCCGGCGGCGCCATGCTGCCCGCCTGCCAGCCGCCCAAGCCGCCGCACATGGCGCCAGGCGAGCTGCTGCTGACGCGCAGGGCGCCGTCGCAAGCCGATCCGGCGGTCGCATGCTGGCGCATCCTGCGCGTGGCCACGACGCCGACCGGCATCGAGATCCGCGCCGACGACGGCGACTCGCCCCGCCCCGTGAAGGACGCGCCCGACTGGAGCGCGCTGGCCGCGCGCATGGCGGCGCTCGCCGCGCCCGTGGACGCGCAGGCGCGCGCGCACGTCACGCGCGCCCGCGCGCCGCTGCGCGAGACGCCCGACCCGAAGTCCGCGCCGCGCGGCTGGCTCGTCAAGGGCGACGCGGTCGTCGTGCTCGAGCGCAAGGCCGGCCTGGCCAAGGTGCTGCACGTCGGCCGCGACGGCCAGGCGACCGAGCGCTGGCTCGCCGAGCGCGACATCGCGCCCGACGCCGCGCGCTGACGACGACTCGGTCGTCGCCTTCCATGTCCCCGTGGCCGTGCGTGCCTGCCGGCATCGCGGCGCCGTCCAGGCGCGGCAGCGAATGCGGGCGGCCATTGCGCATCATGCCTGTCCGCTCCAGCCGGGCCGCCGATGGGCGTATGCATGGCGTGCACCGAGGATGCCGTCGGGCGCGTCGATGGTCCCTGCGCTCACCTCGACGACATCGGGCTCGCCTTGCTCGAAGAGAAAGAGGGTGCTTCCGCACGCGGGGCAGAAATGCCTCGTCGCATGATCGCTCGAATGCCAGCTGTCGACCCGGCCCGTGACCTTCAGGGACGCACGATCGCCATTGACCCAGGACTGGAAGGCGCTGCCCGAACTGCGCTTGCACAGATCACAACTGCAGCAACAGGTTTCGGTCTCGATCCGGCAGGTGAACGCCACCTGTCCGCATGCGCACCGGCCCGTCACGTCATGGAGCTCGTCGGGCCTTGCCATCGGCTCTTCCAGGCGTCGAAGGCGAACACGGCGTCGATGCCGATCGGCCCCCGCCACCGACCTACGTGACGGATTCCTGCAGCTGCCGAGCCGCCTGGAGGTGGCGTTCGACGATCGGCGCCGCCGTGGCTGCCAGGCGCCTCAGGTTCGGATCCGACCCCTTGTCCGCATAGCTGCGCATCATGGCCAGCGCGCTGGTGTGGGCCAGCATCTGCTGGCGGCCGTATTCGCGGTCGAAGTCGCCGCCGCGCAAGCTTTGCAGGCTGGACAGAAAGTGCGCCTGGTCGCCGCCCACATGCGGTTGCGGAGGCGTCAACTTCGAAGCCTTCGCCGCTTCCTGGAGCGATTGCGACATGTGCTGGTGGTCGGCGATCATCCGCTCGGCGAACGCGCGCACCTGCGGATGGCGGCTTTGCGCCAACGCAGCCTGGGCGGCCGCCAGTTCGTAGCCGTCGGACTGGGCGGCGGACTCGGCGAACTCCTGCGGCTTGGGTGTCTTCGGGCCTTCGTTCAGCATCACGGATTCCCCTGGCCGCCGCCGGCGCCATAGATGTTGCCGGTGGTGAAGCTGCCGTCGTCCTCCGCAAGACGCACGTAGATGCCGGCCAGCTCGGCCGGCTGGCCGGGTCTTCCCAGCGGTGCGGTTGCGCCGAAGGTGACCACCTTGCCCTCCGTGGCGCCGCCCGAGATCTGCAGCGGCGTCCAGACCGGACCGGGTGCCACGCCGTTGACGCGGATGCCCTTCGGCCCGAGCTGCTTGGCCAGCGACTTGACGTAGTTCATCGTGGCCGCCTTGGTCTGGGCGTAGTCGTAGAGGTCGGGCGACGGGTCGTAGGCCTGCTCGGAGGTGGTGCCGATGATGGCCGAGCCCGGCTGCAGGTGAGGCAATGCCGCCTTGATGATCCAGAACGGCGCATAGACGTTGGTCTTCATCGTCGCGTCGAAGTCTTCGGTGCTGATGTCCAGGATGGAGCCGCGCGCCTGCTGGCGCCCGGCATTGCAGACCACGATGTCGAGGCCGCCGAGTTCGCGCACCGCTTCGTCCACCAGGTGGCGGCAGAAGCCCTCGTCGCGAAGGTCGCCCGGGATCGCGGCGGCCTTGCGGCCGGCCTGGCGGATCAGGTCGACGACCTCACGCGCATCGGGCTCCTCCGCGGGCAGGTAGTTGATGGCGACGTCGGCACCTTCGCGCGCATAGGCGATCGCCGCCGCACGGCCCATGCCCGAGTCGCCTCCGGTGATGAGCGCCCTGCGGCCCGCCAGCCGGCCCGATCCGACATAGCTGGTTTCGCCGTGGTCAGGCCGAGGGTTCATGTTCCGCGCCAGGCCGGGCCACGGCTGTTGCTGGACGGGGAACGGCGGCTTGGGATAGGCGTTGCGAGGATCGCGGACGCCCTGGCGGCGCGAGGCGTCCACCCGCTGCTGCGTCTGCGCGTGGCTGTCGGTGGCGACGATCACCAGGGGCGCGGCGGCGAGGCTGGCGCCCAGGCCTCTCATCGCGTCGCGTCGCGTGGGTGCGCGGGTCGGGTCATTGCTCATGCAGGCTCCTGCCGGTGTTCGAGGGTCGCGGGATGTGCCTGTCGGTCATGCTGCCCGTCCGTGCGTGCCATGTCCGACCAGACTACGGCGAGGAGCGCGGCAAGCCTTGTGCCGCGCATTGCGCGTGCTCATCACGAGTGCCGTTCGGTTGGTGGCGGGACCTCTCGATGCGATCAGGGGAAGGAAAGCGCTGTCCTTCCATACAGAAGTGATCCCGCCGTTTCAGCGTCATTTGCCCGCTTGCGAAGCCTCGTCCGTGGACTTGCATCCAGCGTCCGCAAAGCGATCCGCCAGCGGCCCTGCCCTGCCTGCCGCCAGCGCAAGCTCGGCGAGCAGCGAAGCGAACGGCGCCACGCCCGCCCAGCCAGGCACAACTCACGCCGTCAGCAAGTTCCCGGTGCGAAGCGCCTCGCGGCCCGCGACGCGCAGAACGCTCGCTCCGGCAGGAACGAAGCGCCGCGTCTCGCGCGCATAGAACACGCCATCGACCGGACTCACGAGCGGCGTGACCAGCCCCGTCATCGGCTCGATCAGATCCGCCAGCCGCTCGCCCGCCGCCACCCGCGCCCCCGGCTCGCGCAGGTACGCGACGACGCCGCCATGCGGCGCATTGACGGGAATCGAGCCTGCCAGCGGTGTCGCCTCGCAGCGCGCGGGCGGCATCCCGGCCGGCGCGCCGGCGATCACGCCCTGCCACGCGAGATAGTCCAGCAGCGCCTGCGAGTCACGCTCGGCGAGCTCGTGCGCGACATCCGCCTCGCCGCGCAGTTCCACCGTGACGGCAACGCACGCGCTCGGGATCGGCGTGTCGGGCCCGAAGCGCGCCGCCAGCCGCGGCCACAGCGTCGAGCACGCCTCGTCGAACGGATGGTCGCCCGAGACCTGCGCCAGCAGCGCCGCCTCGCACCCGAGGAAGCGCGCCAGCGGCTCGACCTGCGGCCAGACCGACGTCTCGGTGTACAGGTGGAGCACCGCCTGGCTGTCGCAGTGCAGGTCCAGCACGATGTCGGCGTCGATGCTCAGCCCGAGCAGCGTGCGACGCAGGCTCTCGAGCGTCGAGCGCGCGGGGATCGCCGCGGCCGCCTCGCGCAGCGCGGCGCGGATCAGGCCGACGTTGTACGACGCGTCGGCGCCGAGCCGGCCGTCGACGCGCGCGACGACCGCGTCGAACAGGTCGGCGTAGTGCCGGTTGAAGTTCTCGCCACTGCCCAGCTCGAAACGCCCTTCGACCGAGCCGAGCACGCGCTGCGCCAGACCGATCGGGTTGGCCACCGGCACCAGCACGATCTCGCCCGTGATGCGGCCCGCGGCCTCGAGTTCGGCCAGGCGCGCGCGCAGGTGGTGCGCGACCAGCAGTCCGGGGATCTCGTCGGCGTGCAGCGCCGCCTGCAGCGTGGCCTTGGGGCCGGCGCCGGGCGTGCCGAAGTGCAGGCTGTGCAGCTCGATCGAGACGCCGGGCGTGCCTTGCGTCAGCGCGTGGTGGACGGTCTTCATGGCGTTCTCGCGGGGTCGGGGCGGACAGGTTACATCAGCCCGCCGGCGACGCGAGGCCGCGGGTCAGCGCCGCCGCTCGGTCTGCGCGACCAGGCGCAGCAGCGTGATCTCCGACGGCGAGCCCAAGCGCTTGGGCGGCCCCCAGTAGCCGGTGCCGCGGCTGACGTAGACCAGCATGTCCTTGACGCGGTGCAGGCCCGCGGTGAAGGGCTGCTGGAAGCGCACGAAGAAGTTCCAGGGCAGGAACTGGCCGCCGTGGGTGTGGCCGGACAGCTGCAGGTCGAAGCCGGCCTGCTCGGCGGCCGCGGAACTGCGCGGCTGATGCGCCAGCAGCACCTTGACCGCCGCGCGCGGCGCGCCGGTGATGGCCAGCGCGACGTCGGTGCGGTGGCTGGTGTCGTAGCTGGCCGCCGAGAAGTCGGTGACGCCCGCGATGACGATGGGCGCGTGCTTGTGCAGGATGATCACGTGCTCGTTGAGCAGCACCCGCACGCCCAGCGACGGCAGGTACTTCAGCCACGGATGCACGCCCGAGTAGTACTCGTGGTTGCCCGTCACGAAGAAGGTGCCGTGGCTGGAGCGCAGGCCGGCCAGCGGCGCCACATGGCGCGACAGCTCGTAGACGTTCCCGTCCACGAGGTCGCCGGTGATGGCCACGACGTCGACCTGCAACTGGTTGATCTTGGCGACCACGTACTTCATCGCCGGTCGCTTGATCGTCGGGCCGACGTGCATGTCCGAGATCTGCGCGATCTTGAAGCCTTGCAGCGCCGGGGGCAGGTCCTTCAGCGGGATGTCGACCGTCTTGACGCGCGGCGCCTTGCGGGCGTTGTAGAAGCCGGCCAGCGTCACCAGCAGCGCGACGGCGACGACGCCGCTGGCGCTCAGGTCGAGCCAGTGGTCGGACACCTTCGCGCCCGCCAGGCGGGCCAGCAGCAGCGCGATGACGACCACGTCGCGCACCAGCGTCAGTACGAACAGGGACGAGAACAGGCCCATCAGGGTGAGGCTGGCCCAGGCGAGCATGTCGCTGCGACGGATCTCCTCGGGCG
>DATCRO010000505.1:0-5017 GCA_036569025.1 Burkholderiaceae bacterium | reverse complement strand
GGGGCCCGCCGGGTCGAGCCCCGTCGTGTCGGCACGCCACATGGACATCGCAGGCCTGTCGTACGAGCTGTCGTCGCTGATGGGCGCCGGGCTCTCCGTGATGGACAGCCTGCGCACGCTGGCGCGCAAGGAACGCCATGGCGGCCGGCGCGCGGCGCTGCTGGACGTGGTGCATGGCGTCGACGAAGGACTGCCGTTGTCCGCCGCGCTAGCGCGCCATCCCGGGCGGTTCCCGCCGCTGCTGGTGGCCACGGTCGGCGCCAGCGAGCAGACCGGCGACCTGGGCGTCGCGCTGCGCCGCTACGCTGACCACCAGCAGAGCGTGAAGGCCCTGCGCGACAAGGTGGTGGGGGCCGCGGTCTATCCGTTGCTGCTGCTGGCCGTCGGCTTTGGCGTCGTGCTGTTCCTGCTCGGCGTCGTCGTCCCGAAATTCGCGGTGCTGATCGAGAGCTCGCATGCGCAGCTGCCCTGGACCTCGCAGCTCATGATGTCGTGGGGCCGGCTCGTGGCCGCGCACATCGGGCTCGTCGGCGCCTGCGGCGCGGCGTTGCTGGCCGCCGTCGTCATGGGCGCGCGGCGCGTGCTGCGGACCGGCGCACGCGGGCGCTGGATCGAAGCCATGCCTTTCGTCGGCAGCACCATCCGCCAGTTCCGCCACGCCCAGCTCTATCGCACGACCGGCATGCTGGTGCAGGGCGGCATCCCCGCGCCGCGCGCGCTCGGCCTGTCGACCAGCCTGCTCGGCGAAGCCGACCAGGAGCGCCTTCGCAAGGCCATCGTTCTCCTGCGCGAGGGTCGCAGCGTCAGCGGCGCGCTCGACGACGCCGGCCTCGCGGACCCCGTCGCCGCAAGCATGCTGACCGTGGCCGAACGCACCGGCGCGCTGCCCGAGATCCTGGAGCGCATCGCGCAGTTCCACGAATCGGGCCTGCAGCGCTCGGTCGAACTCACGACGCGCCTGTTCGAGCCCATCCTGATGGTGGGCATCGGCCTGGTGGTGGGCGCCATCATCGTGATGATGTACCTGCCGATCTTCGACCTCGCGTCGAGCCTGCAGTGAGGATGCGATGGATAGCGCCACGACCCCCTCGATCCGCCTGGATGCCGCGCTCGTCCAGCAGGCGATCGCGGCCTGCCCCGCGGGAAGCCGGCCGCAATGGCTCGCGCAGCGGCTGGGCGCGGACGAGCCGGCCGCCCTCGCGCGGTTCGCGGACCACTTCAGGCTGCGGCCGCTGGACATGGCCGCGCTGCGCCAGCTGCGGCCCGACTTCGACCTGATCTCGTTCGCCGACAGCCAGCGCCGCGGTTGCGTCGCAGGACGCTGCGCGGACGACGAGCTGCTGGCCGTCGTCACGGACCCGACCGACGCGCGGCTGCTGCAGTGGCTGGACAGCCGCCCCGCCCTGCGTTCCGCGCCGCGCGCCCTGGCGATCGGCGCCGACCTGCGCGCCTTCCTGGCCACCGCGGAGAAGACGATGCGGGCGATGGACGGCGTGCGCCTGCGCGCGGACAGCGCCTCCGCCGCGGCCGCCGCGCCGGGATCGGCGCTGTCGATCTCGATGGCGCAGATCGACGCGACCGAGAGCCCCGTGGTCCGGCTCGTCGACTCCACGCTGTACGACGCGCTGCGCGCCGGCGCCAGCGACATCCACCTGGAGACGCAGCCCGGCGGCATGACGATCAAGTACCGGCTGGACGGCGTGCTCGAGGTCGTCAAGCAGGTGGACAGCCTGGAGTTCGCGCATCGCACGATCTCGCGCATCAAGGTGATGTCCGAACTCGACATCGCCGAGCACCGCGTGCCGCAGGACGGTCGCTTCCAGGTCAACGTCGACGATCGCGAGATCGACTTCCGCGTGTCCATCATGCCCAACCTGTTCGGCGAGGACGCGGTGCTGCGGGTGCTGGATCGCAAGCACCTGACCGGCCAGTTCAAGGCGCTGACGCTGGACACGCTGGGCTTTGCGCCGCGCATCCGCGCGTTCATCCGCGACGCGGCGCGCATGCCGTACGGCCTGCTGCTGGTGACGGGCCCGACCGGCAGCGGCAAGACGACGACGCTGTACGCCGCGCTGTCGGAGATCAACACGGGCCTGGACAAGATCGTGACGATCGAGGATCCGATCGAGTACCAGCTCGCGGGCGTGCTGCAGATTCCCGTCAACGAGAAGAAGGGCCTGACGTTCGCGCGCGGCCTGCGGTCGATCCTGCGCCACGACCCGGACAAGATCATGGTCGGCGAGATCCGCGATGCCGAGACCGCGCAGATCGCCGTGCAGGCCGCGCTCACGGGCCACCAGGTCTTCACCTCGGTGCATGCCAACAACGTCTTCGACGTGATCGGCCGCTTCGCCAACATGGGCGTCGACAGCTACAGCCTGGTCGCGGCCCTGAACGGCATCGTCGCGCAACGCCTGCTGCGCATGGCCTGCCCGAACTGCGCCGAGGCCTGCACGCCCGACGCCGAGCTGCTGCGCCGCAGCGGCCTGCCGGACGCCGCGCTCGATGGCGCGTCGTTCCGCCGCGGCCTGGGTTGCGCGACCTGCCGGGGCACGGGCTACAAGGGGCGCCTGGCGATCGCCGAAACGCTGCCGATGAGCGACGTCCTGCGCGAGCAGCTCGTGCAGCGCGCCTCGCTGTCGCAGATCCGCCAGACCGCCCGCCAGGGCGGCTTCACCAGCCTGCGCGACGCGGCCGTCGCCCTCGCGCGCCAGGGCGAGACCACCCTCGAGGAGATCAATCGTGTCACCCCGGTGGAATAGATCCGTGCGGCTGCGCGTCGGCGCGGACGCCGTCAAGGCCAGCGCGCATGCCGGCTGGCCGCGCGCAACGACCCTCGTCGAGGCCTGGCGAGCCGTGGCATCGCCAGCCCGCGTGGCCACCGACCCGTCGGCCCACGCCCCCGAGATCGACGCCGCGCTCGCGGAGCTCGGCTCGCGCATGCCGCTCGATGGGGCTCGCCTCGAGGTGCACCTGGCCAGCGCGCTGCTGCACTTCGACGTCGTGGAAGGCGACTTCGGCGCGCAGACCGATCGACAGCTGCAAGGCGTGGCCGCCGCCTGCGTGTCCGAGATGCTCGGCGACGAAGCGGCCGGACGCGCCGTGCGCTGGCACCTTCAGGACGACGATCGCCACCTGCTGATCGTGGCGCTCGCCCAGGCCTGGATCGAGACGCTGCAATCGGCCGCGACGGCGACGGGACTGCGGCTGGCGAGCGTCCAGCCGGCGTTGGTCGCCCGCTGGAACGAGTCGGGCAAGGCGATGAAGCCGGGAATGGGCGTCTTCGCGGCCTGCGATCCGCGCGACCTGGCCATCGCCGCCGTCGCGGACGGCGCCATCGCCGCCATCAGCGTCGGCGACGGCGTCGAGCTGTCGGTCGGACCGGGCGCCGCCGGCCGGCGCGGCATGGCTGCGGTGGACGACCGCGTCGATCGCTTCCTGAGCGCGCGCGGCCAGGATCCCGAGGCACAGTCGTCGTTCGTCCTGGTGGCGCCGCACCGGAACGCCGACGCGGCCTCGACGCGCTGGTCCGTGATCGCGTCGCCGGAGATGCGCCCGTGATCGCCCACCGCATCCCCATCGATTTCGCGCCGGGCACCCACGGTGCGGCGCGCCGGGGTCGCCTGCTGCTGCTGGCCGGTGTCGCCTTGCTGGGCCTGGTGCTGTGGCAAGGCGGCCGGCTCGTGGCCGAGCGCGGTGCGGCGCTGGCGGCGCTGCGCGACATCGAGGCCGACCGGCAGCGCGCGGCAGCGCCCGCGCCCGCCGGCAAGCCCGATCCGCGCCAGGCGGCGCTGGCGCGCAGCACGCGACAGGTGGCCGCCACGCTGAACACGCCCTGGGCGGGCCTGCTCGGTTCGCTCGGTTCGACCGCGCGCCAGGACGTCGCGCTGCTGGGCGTCGAGCCGTCCGTCGCCAAGCGGTCGGTGCGGCTGACCGCGGAGGCCCGCGACGAAGCGGCCATGCTCGCCTGGCTGGCGGCGTTGCAGCACGATGCACGGCTGTCGTCCGTCGTCCTGGTCTCGCACCAGGTGCAGGCGCAGGCACCGGGGACGCCGATCCGGTTCCAGGTGCAGGCGCAGTGGGGAGATGCGCCATGACGCAGGCCGCACGCAGGATCTGGCTGAAGCTGGTGCGGCGCGTGGGCCACGCCGGCATCGCGGGCGGCATCGCGCTGCTGGCGGCCGTCGCCCTGGCCGCCGGGCTGCCACGCCTGCAACGCGAGGTGCGCGAAAGCGACGCCGCGCGCAGCGCGCGCGCCCTCGCGGTGCAGCAGCACGCGCAGGCGCGGCCCGTGTCGCTGTTGCCGGCCGACGTCGCGCGCCACTACGTGGACGGCTTCCCGGCGATGAACCGCAACGCGGACGACCTGGCCCAGATCTTCGCGGCCGCACAGGGCCACCACGTGCAGCTGACCAAGGGCGAGTACCAGTTGAAGGCCGATCCGGGCGCCGCGTTCGTCGTCTACACGGCGACGTTCCCGCTGCACGGCGACTACGACGCGATCAAGGGCTTCAGCGCCGACGTCCTCGACGCCCTGCCGCACGTCGCGATGGACGAACTCCACCTGTCGCGCGACAACGCGGGCAGCACCGCGCTCGACGCCGTCGTGCGCTTCACCTTCTACTACCGGAGCCTGTGATGGCGCGGCCGACCAAGGGTGTGCAGGTCCTCGTGCTGGGTGGCGCGGGCCTGGCCGCGTTCATCGCCGCGGCCCACCTCGGTGGGCGGACGCAGGACGACGGGACGACCGTCGTGCCCACGGTCCGCGGCGAGCGGGCCGCGGCGCAGGCCGAGGCCCGCCCGGGGTCCACGCGCGGCGTCATCATGCCCGCGCCCGCCGAATCGGCCGCATCCACCGCGCATGCGGACCGGGGCGGCGCGATCGCCGGGGACATGGGCCAGCCCTTCGTGTCGACCAGCTGGCTGCCGCCGCCACCGCCGCCGCCCAAGCCGGTCGTCGTGGTGGCCGCGCCGCCGGCGGCGCCCGTCGCCCCGCCGCTGCCGTTCACCTTCGTCG
>DATCRO010000504.1:0-8654 GCA_036569025.1 Burkholderiaceae bacterium | reverse complement strand
GCAGCGCGTCGTCCTCGGGAAGGTCGACGCAGACCAGGAAGCTGCCGAGGAAGTCGGTGCGCGAATTGGGTCGTTGAAGGAAGCGCGTGATCGCGGCGCCGGCGTCGGCCTTGGAGGGCATGCGGATACTCCTGCACGTATCGTCGAGGCGAGGATGTTAGCAATGGCCGCCGGTTCGGGCGATCCGTCGGGCGTGGGGACAAGGGCCATTTGAAGTGGCTCGACGTTCGAGACCCGGCGCCTCGGGAGGTCGCGGCGAACGAACCGCCAAATGCGTCGTCGGCCCCGGCCATCTGGCCGGCGCACCACCAATGCGCAACCCCTAGAACTGATCGCAAGCACCATTCGCGTTCGCGCCAACGCGTGACGCAAGACTCGTCCGGCCGCGCCCGTCCCGGGGATGCCGCCCTGCATGTCGATTCGATGACGGCGCGCATACGGTGTGCCGTATGCCGATCCACGCTTCGGCCGGCCACCGTCTATCGGTACTTCTCCGCATCGGACATTGCCGGGGATCGCACGAGTCGGCGGCTAGACTGCGCGCCTCCGAGCGTGCTGGGCGGCGCTTTCCGCCCACCCATTTCAAGACCGCCAGACCTTGCCTCCGTCAAAGATCGTCCACTTGTTCCGGGAGGAAGCGCAGCAGCATGCGCAGAACGGCAGCATCGGTTCGCTGGTGCTCGATTCGCAGTTCACGCTGACCCTGGTCGCCTACGCCAGCGCGGTGATCTTCAGCGTCGCGATGTACTTCGTCCTGACGGCCGACGTCGCCCGCAAGACGCAGATCTCGGGCGCCGTGGTGCCGGTCAACGGCGCCGTCGGCGTACGCTCGCTGCTCGACGGGACGGTCGTTGGCGTGCAGGTCGGCGAAGGCCAGCGCGTCAAGGCCGGGCAGGTGCTGTTCGAGGTGAGCACCCAGCGCGGAGACCGCTCCAATGCCGCGCGCGAAGGCCGGATCGAGGGCCTGCTCACCTCGCGCAAGCAGAGCCTCGCGGAGCAGGCCAGGCTGCAGAGCCAGCAGGATGCCAACGACATGCTGGCGCTCGCCCATCGCATCTCGAGCCTCGACGTGGAGATCGACCGGCTCGGCCAGCAGGTGCAGCTGCAGCAGGAGCGCATCAAGCTGGCCGAATCGGACCTGTCTCGCAACACGCAGCTCGAGAAGGCCGGCTTCATGTCGGGCGCCAAGACGCGCGCCCTGACCGCCGATCTTCTCGACCAGAAGCTCAAGGGCGAGGACCTGGCGCACCAGCAGGCCAGCGCCCGCATCGATCGCGACGACGTGCAGAGCCGGCTTGCGGCGCTCAGGAACAAGGCGCAGCAGGACGCGCGCTCGGCCGAGCGCGACACGACCGAAATCGACCAGGCGATGATCGAACGCGAGGAGAACAAGCTGGTTCAGGTCGTCGCCGCGCGGGACGGCGTGCTGTCCGGGGTCACGGTGGAAGTGGGCCAGCCGGTCATCGCCAACCAGGTGCTGGCGACCCTGCTGCCGGCCGACGGGGTGCTCGGCGTCACGCTCTATGCGCCGCCCGACGCGATCGGCAACGTCAAGGTCGGCATGCCGGTCAAGATCCGCTATCACGCGTTCCCGTACCAGAAGTACGGACAGTTCCCGGGCGTCGTGCAGGAGATCTCGCAAGTCGCCCTGCGGCAGGAAGACCTGCAGTTCTTCGAGTCGGGCGCCACCCGCGGCCGCGACTTCCCGTACAAGTTCCGCATCCGCGTGGCGCTCAAGGGGCAGACCGTGCGGGTGGGCAACGCGGACGAGGCGCTCAAGCCGGGCACCACCGTCGATGCGACGGTCATGGGCGAGACACGCAAGGTGTACCAGCTCATCTTCCCGGTCGAGACCTTCCTGACGAGCGGGACGTAGGGCCGTGCGCAAGCTCATCCAATCCGGCTTCTTCGCGCGCCGCGCGCTGCCCGTCTTCCTGCAGGCCGAGGCCTCCGAATGCGGACTCGCCTGCGTCGCGATGGTCGGCGCCTTCCACGGTCACGAGATCGACATGACCTCGGCGCGGCGCCGCTTCCCCATCTCGAGCAAGGGCGTCACCTTCCGCACGCTGATCGACATGGCGCGGCGCCTGTCGCTGCAGGCGCGCCCCGTCAAGGTCGAGCTCGACGGCCTGGCGCAGATCAGGACGCCGTGCATCCTGCACTGGGAGATGAAGCACTTCGTGGTGCTCAAGCGCGCGACGCCGCGCCACGTCGTGATCGTCGACCCCGCGGTCGGCGAGCGTCGGCTCGCCTGGCCGGTCGTGTCCAGGTCCTTCACCGGCGTGGCGCTCGAACTCTGGCCCGAGAACTCGTTCCAGGCGATCGACGACCGCCCGAGCTACACGCTGCGCAGCCTGGCCGGCAAGGTGACGGGCCTGAAGTCGGGGCTGCTCAAGCTGTTCTGCCTGGGCGTGCTGCTGCAGGTGTGCGCGCTGGTCGTGCCTTTCAACGCCCAGTGGGTGATCGACTACGCGCTGGTCGACGACGACACCAGCCTCGTCAACACGCTGGCGGTCGGCTTCGTGCTGCTGATGCTGTTCCAGGCGTTCATCCTGTTCCTGAAGTCGTGGATCACCGCGGTCATCACGACCGACTTCACGTTCCAGTGGCTGGGGCGCACCTTCGGCCACCTGCTGCGGCTGCCGATGGACTACTTCGAGCGGCGCCATCTCGGCGACGTCGCCTCGCGCTTCGCCTCCATCCAGCTGATCCAGCAAAGCATCACGGTGCAGCTCGTCGACGGCGTGCTCGACGCCCTGCTCGTGCTGGGCGCCGGGGTGCTGCTGTTCGTCTACAGCCCGGCGCTCGGCGCGATCTCGGTGGCGGCGACGCTGGCGTACGCGGCCGCGCGCGGCGCGTTCGTGAGCCCGCAACGCGCCGCGACGACCGAGCAGATCGTCTCGGCTGCGCAGCAGCAGGCGTACCTGCTCGAGACCGTCCGCTGCATGCAGGGCATCAAGCTGTTCAACCGGACCGAGACGCGCCGCGTCGGCTGGATGAACAAGCTGGCCGAGCAGTGCAACGCGCAACTGCGCATCGCCCGCATCTCGACCGCCAGCCAGTCGATCAGCGCCCTCATCTTCGGCATCGAGCGCGTCGTCGTGGTCTGGGCCGCGGCGCACCTCGTGATGGACACGCGCTTCTCGGTCGGCATGCTGTTCGCCTACCTGAGCTACCGCGAGCAGTTCTCCGCGCGCGTCGCGTCGCTGATCGACAAGGTCTACGACATCCAGCTGCTCAAGCTGCACGGCGAGCGGGTCGCCGACATCGTCATGTCACGCCCGGAGGCCGACGTGCTCAGCGACGGCGAGACGGACGGCAGCGTGGCTGCGTCCTCCGCCATCGACGTGCACGGCCTGGATTTCCGCTACTCCGACAGCGACCCGTGGATGTTCAACGGCCTGTCGCTGAACTTCGCGGACGGCGAGTGCGTCGCGCTGACCGGCAGCTCGGGCTGCGGCAAGACGACCTTCGTCAAGCTGCTGCTGGGCCTGCTCGAAGCGGACGGCGGCTACGTGAGCGTCGCCGGCGTGCCGATCCGCAAGATGGGCATCGGCAACTTCCGCGAGATGGTCGGCACCGTGATGCAGGAAGACCAGCTGCTCACGGGCACCATCGCCGAGAACATCTGCTTCTTCGACCCGTCGCCCGACTTCGAGCGGATCGAGGAGTGCGCCCTGATGAGCGCCATCGACGAGGAAATCTCCAGGATGCCGATGGGCTACAACACCCTGGTGGGCGACGTCGGCGCCGGCCTGTCCGGCGGCCAGAAGCAGCGCATCCTGCTGGCGCGCGCGCTCTACCGCAAGCCGCGCATCCTGGTGCTGGACGAGGCGACCAGCAACCTGGACGTCCCGAACGAACGCACCGTCATGAGCGCGGTCAAGAAGCTGCGCATGAGCCGCATCGTCGTCGCCCACCGCCCCGAGACGATCGCGATGGCCGATCGCGTCCTGCGCTTCGAACCGGGCAAGGGCTCGTTCGGCGCCGTCGCGGTCGTGGAAGCGGCTACCCCTCGCGCGGCAACCGCGGCGGCCTGAGCGATGCGATGCCTTCGGCCGGCGGCGACGCGACAAGACACGGCGGCAGCGCGACGCGCGATGCCGTCTCCCGAATTCCGGATCGTCCGGAATATCCTCGACGAGGATTCAATCCAAAGGAGAAGAGCAATGACCGTTGTGTCCCAGGCCCCGGCCTCGACCATCGATGCCGAAGCCGAACGCCTGACCGGCTTCCAGGTGGGCGTCACCATTCCCGACGAGGCGCTCGACCTCGTGAGCGGCGCGCGCATGTCGCCGTCCAACTGCGTGCTGACCGATCACGGCGAAGACGCGTTCTGCGCCGCGATGCGCTGAACGCGCGGCATCCGATCCAATCAACAAATCTACAGGGAACCACATGAACACCGACATCGATACCATCCGCCCCGAGGCCGAAGAACGTCTCCTGGGTTTCCAGGTCGGCGTCACGATCCCCGAGGAAGCCCTCGGCCTGATCGCGGGCGCGGGCGGCCAGGCCGGCTGCGTGCTGACCGACCACGGCAACGACGCCTTCTGCACCAACCCGGGCATGGGCGGCCAATAAGCCGACAACGCATCGCCTGATGCCGGGGCGGAGAGCGCATGGCGACTCTCCGCCTTTTGCTCGCCCGCTTCCACCCCGTCACGCCGATCCGCGTGAAGAACCCACCATGCGCCACGCCCGCCTTCCCGTCGCCGCGCTTGCCCTGGCCGCATCGCTCGTCCCCGCCGCCTCCCGCGCCGCGACGGACTGCGCGGCCGAATACGCCAGGCACCTCGAGTCCGACCTGGCACTCTCGTATCGCGAGTTCGACCAGTCCGAATCCTCCGGCTATCGCGCCCTCGCCGCGCAAGGCTGCCGCGCGCAGGCCGCCGCCCTGCTCGAGCGCTACATCGCCCGCTCGCACGACTTGGAACGAGTGATGTGGTGGCACAGCGCCCAGTTGAAGGCCGAGGCCGGCGACTATGCGGCGGCGATCGCGACGGCCCGCAAGTCCCTGGCCGCGAGCGAGGACTTCGACCGCAACCCGATCCGCTGGAACGACTACGTGCAGGCGACCATCGCCTTCTGGCAGCACGATCGCGACGCGCTGCGCCAGCACCGCGCCGTCGTCGCGGCCGGCGCGGCCGACTTCCTCCCCAACCAGATCAACCTGGACATGCTCGACAGCCTGACGGCCAACTTCGACCTCGGGTATGCCGACGCGATGGCGCGCGTCAGGCACGCTTCGCGCCAGGACTGAGCACGAGCCGCCGCCATGTCCGCGCAAGCCGACCGCCCCGCCACGCCCGACGTCGTCGTGATCACCTCGTCGCGCGATCCCGACGCCCGGTTCGTCGCGCGCGCGGTGCGGCGGCACGGCGGCACGGTCTTTTCCTGGCACACCGACGAGATCTCGGCCGACCAGTCGCTCGGCCTGGAGGTGGGCGCCGACCGCGCCTCGGCCGTGGTGCGCACGCCGCAGGGCACGCTCGACCTGCTCGATCCCTCGCACGGCGTGCGCTCGGTCTGGTTGCGGCGCATGGCCCTGCCGCGCCTGCCCGCCGCCATCCATCCGGACGACGCCGCGTTCGCCGAGGCCGAGAACCAGGCGCTGCTGCGAGCCATCTTCCAGTGCGCGTTCCCTGGCGCCCTGTGGGTCAACGGCTGGGCCGCGGGGCGGCGCGCCGAAGCCAAGCTCGTGCAACTGCTCGAGGCACGCCGCGTCGGACTGACGCTGCCGCCGACGCTGATCTCCAACGACCGCGCCGACATCGAGTCCTTCATGGCGCGACGCGCCGAAGGCCAGACGCTCTACAAGCCGTTCAACTTCAAGGAATGGACGCTGGGCGACGGCCAGCGGCGGACCGCCTTCGCCAACCGCGTGACTTGCGCCAACCTGCCGTCGGCGCCCCTGCAGCGCGCCAATCCGGGCATCTTCCAGCAGTTCGTCGACAAGCGCTTCGACGCGCGACTGGTGCTGTTCGGCAGCACCTGCATCGCCGCGGCCATCCATGGAAACGGCAGCGTCGACTGGCGCCACGCCAGCCGGATGGGACGCAGCCGCGTCGAGCCGCTGGACGCGCCCTCGACCGTGGTGCACAAGTGCCTGCAGATGATGCGCTCGCTGGCCATCGCCTATGCGTCGTTCGACTTCGTCGTCGACCACGACGGGCAGTACCACTTCCTCGAGCTGAACGAAGCCGGCCAGTTCCTGTGGCTCGAGGAGGTCTGCCCGGACCTGCCGCTGGCCGACGGGTTCGCGCGCTTCCTGATCCACGGCGACCTCGGTTTCGACGCGGCCGCGGGCGCGTCCACCGATCGCGTCACCCTGGACAGCGTGCTGGCCCGGGCCTGAGCTTCGCCGCGCAACCTGCGTGCCAGCAAGGGTACCGCGTCGCACGCATGCGCTTGCAGCGATACTGCCGCCCCATGACACCTCCGATCGGCCGCTCGCGACGAACGACGCCATGAAGCACCCACGGATCCAGGTCGCGTCGCAGGCCCTCGCGGCCCTGCTGCTGTGCAGTGCAGGGGCCTCCGCGGCGCCGGCCCGCCAGGCGGCGGCGTCCACGCCGGTGGGCGTCACCGCCGCCTTCTACGACTGGTACATCACCAAGTTCCGCAGCGACCACGATCCGATGTTCGAGCTGCGATCCGGCGCGCAGGCCTGGGTGTCGTCGAGCCTGCTCGATGAAGTCGACGCCCGGCTCGAGGACCAGGTCACGGACGACGACGAGTTCCTTCAGGTCGATGACATGGTCCGCCCGTGCCACAGCCTGGCCGCCGAGCCGCTGGGCGAAGCGCATGGCCGCGCCGAGGTCGGCGTGACGCTGGGCGCGCGCACGACGCACCCGTGGCGCTTGCGCGTGGCGCTCGTCAAGGAAGACGGCGTCTGGCGCATCCGGCACGTGGAAAGGGACCGGGCGCGGCCGTCGCCCACCGCGGCCCGTCGCGCGATGTCGGACTGCTGAAACGCGGCCAGCCTGCGGGCACGGCGGCCCGCAGGCCTCACGCCGGCAGGGCGCCCATCGCCGCCAGCCGCCGGCGCGGATGCGCGTCGTAGGCCCAGCCCTCGACGGGAAACAGCGCATCGGCCGGCGGGGTGCACGCCAGCGCCGTGCGGTAGTGGCGGCGCGCTTCGTCCAGGCGTTCGCTGCATGCGCAGGCGTCGGCGAGAAGGCAATACCCCTCCGCGTATCGGCCGTCGAGCGCGATCGCCGATCGTGCGGCGTCCATCGCCGCGGCCCACCGTCCGAGCATCAGGTGGCAGGCGCCCAGCTGGAACATGGCGCGATAGAGCCCTTGCCGGAACGTCCCGAGCGCGATGCAGCGGGTGAATTGCTCCACGGCCTCCTGGAGCTTGCCGGCCTTGCGGTTCTCGCCGGCCAGGTAGAACAGGATGCGGGCGTCGTCCGGGTTCTCGGCCAGCGCCAGTTCGCACAGGCGACGGTTGCGATCGCTGGACGATTCCTTGCCGCGCTTGTCCTGGAGGTTCACGATCCGGATGCCCACGTCGCGCGCCGCGATGCCGCCGCACTCGACATATTCGTGGATGCGGCTGCGGTAGGTCGAGGCCTGGGCGCGCCTGAACAGCCGCTGCGACACCCACTCCGCGCCGCCCGACTTCATCCGCACCGCGACGCAGTCGGCCTCGCCGGACCGGAGCCAGTGGCGGACGCGGTCGGCGCCCGCCTCGAGCACCTCGTCGGCGTCGATCTGCAGCACCCACTCGCCGGTGGCCATGGCCAGCGCGGCGTTGCGGGCGAGCGCGAAGTCGACGATGCGCCCCTGGTCGTCGTTGCACGCCGTGAACGACGCCATCCGCGCGCCGTGGCGCCGGGCGATCGACGGCGTGTCGTCGACGGAGCCGGTATCGACGATGCACAGCTCGTCGACCAGGCCCGCCAGCGACGCGAGGCAGCGATCCAGCACGGCCGACTCGTCGCGCACGATCATGCAGACGCTCAGGCGGGCTGCCACGCCGGCGCCTCCCGCTGGGACTTGACCGCTCCGCCCAGGCGCGCGACGTCCGCGCTGTAGGTGCCTCGAAAGTTGGCGGCATCGTAGTTCGACAGCGCCGTGCGGAACATGCGGTCGCGGCTTTCCCAACGCGACGCCACTTCGGGATAGAACGCGGTGCGGGCGGCGTCCCCGTGCGACAGGTGGATCGCCGTGCCCTCGATGAGGCGTTCCAGGCCGGCGCCCAGCGTGAGGCGCGAGATCATGTCCTGGTCTTCCCAGCCCCAGCCGTGCAGGGTGCCGTTGTAGCCGTCTATGGACAGGAAGTCCTGGCGGCGGACGAGGAGCAGGCCGGGCGCCTGGCGCGTGCCCGATTCGATGTCTTCCTCGTTGTCGACGATGCGCAGCCGGCGCCCGTCGGCCGTGCGGATGTCGAGCTGGTAGCCGAACGACACGACATGGTTGCCGCCCCGCGAGTTCTCCTCGGACTCCCGCACGCCCGCCAGGGTGGCGAAGACGCCCGGCGACTGGTCGACCCGTGCCGCAAGCGCGGCCACCTGCACGGGGTCGAGGATGATGTCGCAGTCGCAGAAGAACAGCACGCGCTGGCGTGTGCTGAACGCGCCGATGTTCTGCGCCGCCGACTTGTTGAAGTACGGCTCGCCCACCACCTCCACGACGTTCGGCGCCCG
>DATCRO010000503.1:0-3793 GCA_036569025.1 Burkholderiaceae bacterium | reverse complement strand
GGAAGCGCCGCCGCAGCGCGGCCTCGACCGGCTGCGCCACCCAGCGCGCGGTCGCCGCGGCGACCGCGCACGACAACAGCAGGAACAGCGCCATCCAGGGCAGGCGCAGGCCATGCGTCATGTCGGCGCGCCCGAGCACGTCCTGCAGTCCCGCCAGGACGACGATGTGCACGAGGTACAGCTCGTAGGTGTGCCGGCCCAGCCAGCGCAGCGGCGCCGTCAAGGCCAGCGCGCGCGGTCCGGGCGGCGCCGCGTGGGCCGCCGCATACAGGAACACCGCCGTGCCCGCGGCCATGCCGGTGAAGCCCCAGACCACGTGATGCTGGATGCCCGACAGGTACACGGCGACCAGCGCCAGCGACGCCGACCAGCGGCACGCGGTGGCCCATCGACCGGCCAGCGGGCGCGCCGCGGCCGCGAACGCCGCGATGCAGCCGAACGCGATCGCGTCGAAGCAGGCCTGGTAGGCGTACAGGTAGAAGATCTCGTCATCCAGATGGCGAGCGCGGTACCACGGCCCCAGCGCGATGAATCCCAGGCAGGCCACGAGCATGGCGCCGTTGCGCCGCAGGCCCAGGCACAGCAGCGGCATCAGCACGTAGAAGACCTCCTCGACGGACAGCGACCAGTAGATGTTGAGGCAGTAGTTGAAGTAGCCGTACTGCTGCATCAGCACGTTGTGCCAGAAGGTCAGCACCGAGCCGGCGCCGGCCGCGAAGAACGACGCCGGGAGGTCGTGGCCATCGTCCGAGTTCGAGAAGTGCGGCAGCCCCGCGCAGCCGAGCGCGACGATCACCGCGAGCACCGGCACCAGCGGCGGCAGGATGCGCGCGGCGCGGTACACGTAGAACGAGCGCAGATCGATCTTCGCGAGGCTGCCCCAGCGGCGCAGCGAGAGCGACGTGATGAGGAATCCGGAGATCGCGAAGAACATGGTCACGCCGTAGTTGCCGTTGAGCGTGAGGCCGGCCAGCAGCCATCGGGGCAGGACGCTGCCGACGGGGCTGTCCTTGAGTCCGTACGCCAGCGTGAAGTGCAGGACGAGCACGCACGCGATGGCGACGCCTCGCAGGACGTCGATGCGCTCGTTGCGGGATTTCGATGCGGCAGGAATCATGGCAAGGGATCGATGGTGGACAGTTCCTGCGACGCCGGGCACGCGCATCGGAAGGCCCGTGATGATACCCACGACCGTATGAGCGCCTGGCGAGCGGCAGCGTCGAGAATGGCGTCTCCGACATCCCGAGCGAATCGATGACCGACGAACTGGCGATCCTGGGCGGAAAGCCCGCGCGTGCGACGCCCTTCCCGCAGTGGCCCGTCCATGGCCAGCCCGAAGAAGCGGCGCTGCTGGCCGCCCTGGCCAGCGGCCGCTGGGGACGCCTCGACGGCGACCAGGTCGCCACCTTCGAACGCCGTTTCGCCGACTGGCTGGGCGTGCGCCATGCCATCGCGGTGGCCAACGGCAGCGTGTCGTTGCGCATCGCGCTGCTGGCCGCCGGCATCCAGGCCGGCGACGAAGTCGTGCTGCCCGCGTACACCTTCGTCACGACCGCCGGCGCCGTCGTCGAGTGCAACGCGACGCCGGTGTTCGCCGACGTGGCGCGCGACACGTTCACCCTCGATCCGGCCGCCGTGGAACGCCTGGTGACGCCGCGCACGCGCGCCGTCATCGCGGTGCACCTGGGCGGCGCGCCGTGCGACATGGACGCGCTGATGGCCATCGCCCGCGAGCGCGGCCTGGTGGTCATCGAGGACGCCGCGCACGCGCACGGCACGACGCTGCACGGCCGCCACGCGGGCGCGCTGGGCCACCTCGGCTCGTTCTCGTTCCAGTCGAGCAAGAACCTCACCTGCGGCGAGGGCGGCCTCGTCACGACCGACGACGACGAGCTCGCGCGCGCGTGCCGCTCGATCCAGAACTGCGGACGCGTCGAGGAAGGCGCCTGGTACGAGCACCACGTCATCGGCGGCAACTACCGGCTGGGCGAGTTCGCGGGCGCGATCCTCAACGCGCAGCTCGATCGACTCGACGAGCAGGTGCAGCGCCGCGACGCGAACGCGCGTCGCCTGGACCAGGCCGTGTCCTCCATCCGCGGCCTGAGCGCGCAGGCCCTGCCGTCCGGCACGACGCGACGCGCCGGGCATCTGTACCCGCTGCGCTACGACGAGGCGGCCTTCGGCCTGCCTCGCGCGCGCTTCCTGCAGGCGCTGCGCGCCGAAGGCATCCCCGCCTCGGCCGGCTACGTGCAGCCGCTGTACCGGCAGCCGCTGTTCGCGCGACGCGCCTTCGGTCCGTACACCGGTTGCGCGGGGCGCTACGACGACGTGCTCCTGCCGCACACCGAGGCGCTGTGCCGCGGCGAAGCCCTCTGGATTCCGCACGCGGCCCTGCTCGGGACGGCGCGCGACACCGACGACGTGGCGCACGCCCTGCGCAAGATCGGGGATCGGCGCGAGGCGCTGGTGGCGGCGTTCGAGCGGCTCGATGCGCGCCAGCGCGCGGCTCACCACGCGAACGACGTGAGCACGTAGCCCTCGGCCAGGGTGTCGATGCATACCTGGCAGACATGTCCGCGCATGAACGGACCGCCCAGGTCCTCCTCGATGCGCAGCGCGAGCCGGGCGCCGGCGACATCGACCTCCAGCACCCGCGCGCACTCGAAGCCGAAGTAGCGGCCGACCGCATCGAACGCGGCCTTGTACAGGCTTTCCTTGGCCGAGAACGCGAGCGTCAGCAGCTCGGCGATGTCCCGGCGGCCCGCCTGCGCGCGCAGCGTGGCCAGCTCCGCGCCGTCGATCGCGACGCTCGTGAGCGCCGCGCAACCCGACTGGTCCGCCACGCATTCGATGTCAATCCCCACGCCACGCCACTGCGCACCGTCGAGTGCGACCGCCGCAGCATAGGGCCCGCTGTGCGTGATGCTGCCCACCACGCCGGCAGGCCAGACGGGCTGGCCCGCGGCGCCGACCAGCGCGGACGCGGCGCCGTGGCCGAGGGCGCCCAGGGCACGCCGCGCGGCCATCCGTCCATGGAAGAACTCGGCCTGGCGCCGCAGCACGCTGCGCGCGATGGCGGGCGGCCGGAGCAAGCCGTGCTCGTCGAATGCGTCCGGCCTGAACAGCGCAGGATCGTGCCGGACGACGCACAGCGGCCAGGGCCCGGCCGCTGCGGCCAGCGGCCGCGCCCAGCGCTCCAGCTCTCCTGCGGGTGCCGCGATCGCCCGCGCGGGCAAGACGCGCTCAGGCGGCGTGGTGATGGGCATGTCGTCGCGGTCGAAGTGGGGTCGGTCGGCAGGGAGCGCGCGATCTTACGTGCGCCGAGGGTCCTTCCTGCGTCCGTTCCGACCCGTCAGGTATCGATGCGTAACGTCGGCTACTGACCTCTGGCTGAATACGGCAGGCCGTATATACAAGGGATTGACTTCATACCCCATACCGTAACCAGGGTATGCATCGGAAAACCCCTAGAAGAGATCACCGGAACGTCACGTAACCGGCACATCTTCGTTGCTATCATCCGCCGCCCCAGAGGTCGACCACGCCCACGAAGCGTTGCCGCCGCTTCAATCAGAGGTTAGCCGTGATCCCCATTCCAGCCACGATGTCCGATGACCAGACGCTCACGCCGAGCACGATGGCCAAAGGCGACGTCGCGAGGATGGACAGGGCCGAGCAGGCGCTGGCTGCGATGGCGGACGTCGCCGGCGCCCGGGTGCTGCGGCGGGCGGACCTGACGGTGGCGTTCGTGGCTGCCGCGGACGCGCAGGTGGCCGACGCGGCCTTGCTGGCG
>DATCRO010000502.1:0-11205 GCA_036569025.1 Burkholderiaceae bacterium | reverse complement strand
TCTACCGCCTGTTCCGCCACGTGCCGCTGGTGGCCGCGGCGGTCGACACCTGGGCCGCCGCCGACGAGGACATCGTGCGGCTGCAGCGCCTGGGCGAGCAGATCCACCAGGCACGCAACGCCGGCGACGACGACGCCTGGCGTCCGCGCTTCGAGGCCGAGATGTACCGGCTCGACGACGCGCTCAACCAGCGCGAGCTGCTGTTCTCGCGCCAGCTGGGGCAGGCCGCGCGCTGGGTGCAGGGCCTGCTGCTGCTGGCCACCGCGGGACTGGCGCTGGCGCTGATCGCCGGCGGCCTGATGTTCGCGCGCCAGATGTGGAAGCAGCTCGCGCAGTCGCAGCAGGAGGTCGAGGACGGCAACGCGCGCTGGTCGCTCGCCGCCGATGCCGGCCGGCTGGGCCTGATGGAATGGCGCGTGCGCGACGACACGATCCTGCTCGACCCGCACGCCATCGCCATCTACGAGTTGCCGCCCGCGCCGGGCAACGTCTACAAGGCGCGCGACCTGCGGCTGCGCGTGCATCCGGACGACCGTCCGCGCATGAAGCAGGAGTCGCTCAACGCGATCGCGGCGCGCACGCCGGTCGTGCAGCGCTTTCGCGTCGTGCTGCCGTCGGGCCGCATGCGCACGCTGGAGATCGACGGCCGCGCGTTCATGGCCGACGGCCGCACCGTCTCGCACATGGTGGGCCTGGTGCGCGACGTCACCGACGAGGTCAACGCGCAGAACGCGATGCTGGAGGAGGGCGCCGCGCAGCGCACCTACCAGGCCAAGCGCGAGTTCCTGTCGCGGGTCAGCCACGAGCTGCGCACGCCGCTCAATGCGGTGATCGGCTTCTCCGACCTCATGCGCACCGACCGCGACGAGCCGCTCACGGCCACGCAGCGCGGGCGGCTCGATCGCGTCGTCGACGGCGGGCAGTACCTGCTGCGGCTGGTCAACGACCTGCTGGACGTCGCGCGGCTGGAGGTCGGCGAGCTGAGCGTCGCACTGAGCAGCGTGCGCCTCGCGCCGGTGCTGCGCAACGCCGTCGACCTGCTGGAGACGGCGCGCGCGGGGCGCGACGTGTCGATCGACCTGGACGAACCGCCGTCGCAGCTGTTCGTCGTGGCCGACCCGGTGCGGCTCAAGCAGGTGTTCGTCAACATCCTGTCCAACGCGATCAAGTACAACCGGCGCGGCGGACGCGTCTACATCGGCTTCTCGCTCACGCCCACGCAGGCCGTGCTGACCGTGCGCGACGAGGGCGCCGGCATGAGCGCGCAGCAGCAGCGTGACCTGTTCATCCCGTTCCGCCGGCTCGGCGACGAGCCCAACGCCACGGAGGGCGCCGGCCTGGGCCTGGTCATCAGCCGCCACCTGGCCGAGCGCCAGGGCGGCTCGCTGGACATCGCCAGCGCGCCCGGCAAGGGCACGACGGTGACGATCCGCCTGAACCGCGACCTGGACGAGGACGTCGAGCACACCGACTTCGTCGCCACCACCGCGTTCGGCCAGGGCACGGCGGGGGCGGCCGGCACGATCGTCTACATCGAGGACGACCCGGTCAACATCCTGCTGCTGGAGCAGTACGTGGCGCTGACCTCCGACGTGCAGCTGCTGGTCGCCCGTGACGGGGAGTCCGGGCTGGAGCTGGCGCGGCGCTGGATGCCCAACCTCATCCTGCTGGACATGCAACTGCCCGACATGAGCGGGCTGGACGTGCTGGACCGGTTGCGCGCCGACCCGGTCACCAGCGGGCTGCGCGTGGTGGCGCTGTCGGCCGACGCGATGCCGGCGCAGGTGACCGAGGCCATCGCGCGGGGGGCGGAGGCGTACTGGACGAAGCCGCTGGCGCTGAGCAAGTTCAAGAGCGAGCTGCCGAAGTTCCTGCGGTGAGGCGTTCGCCGCGCCCGCTCGTCCATCGCGCGGAGACAATGCGCCCATGAGCCTCATCGACATCGGCGTCAACTTCCACTCCTCGCAACTCAAGGGCAAGGATGCCGAGCTGCTGTCCCGCGCCGCGGCCGCGGGCGTCACGCACATCCTCGCCACCGGCACCTCGCTGCTGGCCAGCGAGCTCGCGCTCGCGTTCGCGCGCACGCATGCGAGGGTGTGGGCGACCGCGGGCGTGCACCCGCATGACGCCAGGCACTGGACGTCGCACTCGCCCGCGCAGTTCGAGCCGCTGTGGGCCGACGAGCGCGTCGTCGCGGTGGGCGAATGCGGCCTCGACTACAACCGCATGTTCTCGCCGATGCAGGACCAGCGCGCCGCATTCGAGGCGCAGATCGCCGCCGCCGTGCGGCTGGACAAGCCGCTGTTCCTGCACTGCCGCGACGCCTTCGACGACTTCCAC
The DNA here is from genome assembly GCA_036569025.1 of Burkholderiaceae bacterium. Taxonomy (GTDB): domain Bacteria; phylum Pseudomonadota; class Gammaproteobacteria; order Burkholderiales; family Burkholderiaceae_C; genus Scleromatobacter. The sequence goes on along the minus strand of DATCRO010000502.1, from coordinate 8,865 downwards.
GCCATGCTGCGCGATGCCGCCGCCGCCGGCGCACATGGTGTCGTCCACTGCTTCACCGAGGGCCCGGCGCAGGCCGAGGCCTTCCTCGCGCTCGGCTTCGACATCGGCATCACCGGCTGGGTCACCGACGAGACCCGCGGCAGCGCGCTCCGCGACGCGGTGCGCGCCGTCCCCGCCGGGCGCCTGCACCTGGAGACCGACGCGCCGTACCTGCGTCCGAAGAACGCGGGCAAGACGCGGCCGTACAACGAGCCGGCGCTGCTGCCGTTCGTCGCCCGGGCGGTGGCCGAGTTGAAGGGCATGGACGTGGCGGCGCTGTCCCTGCAGGCCAGCGCCAACAGCCGGCGCCTCTTCAAGCTGCCGGACTGACGGACCACTGCCGCGCGGGAACGCGCCTTGCCGACGGCCCTGGCCACGACGCCGCGCAGGAGCGCGCGGTCAACACGACAGGGGAGTGCGAGTTGGGCAACGAGAGACGCAAGGCGGCGCCACCCGCGCTGATGGGCCTGGCCGTGGCCGCGGCGGCGCTCGCGCCCGCGGCCGCCGGCGCCAAGGAGCTGACGTCGCCGTACGGCGTGTTCATCGAGGGCGGAATCTCGGACGATTCGCGCTCCGTCGTGGGCGGCGTGGCATGGACATGGGTACAGCCCTCGAAGTGGGGCGCCGGCAATGCGAGCGGCTATCTCGAGACATCCATCGGCGAATGGGCCTGCCATCGCGAGGCCGGCGAGCAGTACCACGCGTGCTCCACGCAGATCGGCCTCACGCCGGTGGTCCGCTACGAGCCCTCGTGGTGGGAGCACTGGTACATGGAACTGGGCATCGGCGTCGACGTGATCGCGCCGGCCTGGAAGACGGACAGGCGGCGCTTCGGCAGCGATTTCAACTTCGGCGACCACGTCGGCCTCGGGCGCAAGTTCGGCGACGAGGGGCGCGACGAGATCGAGCTGCGCGCCGAGCACTACTCGAACGGCGGGATCAAGCACCCCAACCCCGGGGAGAACTGGTTCCAGCTGCGCTACATGCATTGGTTCTAAGGGCTGCGCGGCAGAGGGCGCCGTCGCCCTCGACGAGCTGGCGGAATTGCAGGCGGCGTTCTCTGCCGCGCAGACTCCTGGAACCATCGCAGACGCACGGGCCCGCCCATGTAAGTTCCGGTTCACGAAGCTGGTTTAATCTCCAGTGCGAAAGCGGCCTCGGCGCCGCCGGCACAACGAGATGGAGACCGCGATGAACGCAGCAACTGTCCCGACGCTTCCGATCGACGGCAAGTCGCACGTCGTCGGCCGCACCGACCTGCCGCTGTCGGACGCCACGATCTACGGGCTGCTGGCCGACACGGCCAAGTGCTACCCGGACCGCCTGGCCGTCGTGTTCCGCGAGCAGGGCGTGCGCTGGACCTGGCGCGAGTTCCTCGCCGAGGTCGACGCCTTCGGCGCGGGCCTGTCCGCGCTCGGTCTGGCCAAGGGCGACCGCGTGGGCATCTGGTCGCCCAACCGCGTCGAGTGGCTCGTCACGCAGTTCGCCACCGCGCGCATGGGCCTGGTGCTGGTCAACGTCAATCCGGCGTACCGGCTGTCCGAGCTGACCTACGCGCTGCAGGTCTCGGGCTGCCGCGCGATCGTGTCGGCCGAGCGGCTCAAGACGTCCATGTACCTGGAGATGTTGCAGAAGGTCCGGCGCGAACTTCCGGCGCTCGAGCACGTCATCCGCATGGGCGGAGAGCGCTCGCCGGGCATGCTCAATTACGCCGACGTGCTCGAACGCGGGCGTGGCGCGCCGTTGCCCTTCGCCGACTGCCTGTGCCACGACGCGATCAACATCCAGTTCACCAGCGGCACCACGGGCAACCCCAAGGGCGCCACGCTGACGCACCACAACGTCGTCAACAACGGCCGCTTCATCGCGATGGCGATGAACTTCTCGGACAAGGACTCGCTGTGCATCCCCGTGCCGCTGTACCACTGCTTCGGCATGGTGCTGGCAGTGCTGGCCTGCGTGTCCACCGGCGCGGCGATGGTGTTCCCCGGCGAGGCGTTCGACCCGGCGGCCACGCTGTCGGCCGTGGCCGAGGAGCGCTGCACCGCGCTGCACGGCGTGCCCACGATGTTCATCGCGGAGCTGGCGCACCCGTCGTTCGCGCAGTACGACCTGCGCTCGCTGCGCACCGGCATCATGGCCGGCTCGCCGTGCCCGATCGAGACGATGAAGCAGGTCGTCTCGAGGATGAACATGCGCGAGGTGACCATCGCCTACGGCATGACCGAGACCTCGCCGGTGTCGTTCCAGAGCTCGACGGCCGACCCGCTCGACCGTCGCACCACCACCGTCGGCCGCGTGCAGCCGCACCTGGAGTGCAAGATCGTCGACGCCGACGGCAACATCGTGCCGGTCGGCGAGAAGGGCGAGCTGTGCACCAAGGGCTACTCGGTCATGCTGGGCTACTGGGGCGACGACAAGCGCACCGCCGAGGCGGTCGTCGACGGCTGGATGCACACGGGCGACCTGGCCACGATCGACGAGGAAGGCTACTGCAACATCGTCGGGCGCGTGAAGGACATGCTGATCCGCGGCGGCGAGAACGTCTACCCGCGCGAGATCGAGGAGTTCCTGTTCCGCCACCCGAAGGTGCAGTCGGTGCAGGTGTTCGGCGTTCCTGACGCCAAGTACGGCGAGGAGGTGTGCGCCTGGATCGTGCTCAAGGCCGGCGAGGCGTCCACCGAGGACGAGATCCGCGACTTCTGCCGCGACCAGATCGCGCACTACAAGGTGCCGCGCTACATCCGCTTCGTCGACGACCTGCCGATGACGGTCACCGGCAAGGCGCAGAAGTTCGTGATGCGCGACCGGATGATCGAGGAGCTGAAGCTGCAGCGCACGCAGACGGCGTGAGGACCTTCGCCCACGCGCGGGTTTCGTAGGGCGGGTTAGCCGAAGGCGTAACCCGCCGTTCGCCTGCATGACGATCTGCGGACATGGCGGGTTGCGCCTGCGGCCAACCTGCCCTGCAGGTCTTGCGTGTTCCTGCGCGCACGACGCGGCCAGGGCTTTTGCGTGCGTCGTTCCGCGCGTCAATCGTGCCGCAGCGTCGCCAGCACGCGCACCGCGGCGTCGGCCGGCAGCGGCAGGTAATCGAGGCCGTCGACCATGGCGGCGCCCGAGCCCAGCGCCCAGGCGAAGAACGCATCGACGCGCGCGGCCTGCGGGCCGTCGCGCCGCACCAGCACGTAGCTCGCGCCGACGATGGGCCAGCTGCGCGGGCCCGGCTCGTTGGTAAGCGCGTCCGAGAGGTCCGGATCGCCATGCGCGCGCGCCGCGGCGACGGCCGCCTCGAAAGTGGGCCGCTCCGCGCGCAGCACCGGGCCGTCGCGCGACGGCAGGCGCACGTCGCTCAGGCGATGCTCGCGCGCGTAGGCGTACGCGACGTAGCCGATCGACGAGCGCGTGCGCTGCACCAGCGAGGCCACGCCCTCGTTGCCCAACCCCTCGGTGCCCACCGGCCACGCGAGCGTCGCGCCGGCGCCCAGCGTGTCGCGCCAGGCGGGGTCGGCGTCGCTGAGCCAGCGGCTCCACAGCCACGTCGAGCCCGACGCGTCGGCGCGGTGGATGACGGTGATGCGCGTGGCGGGCAGCGCGAGACCGGGGTTCAGCGCGGCGATCGCCGGATCGCTCCAGGCCGTGACGCGGCCCCGGTAGATCGCGCTGAGCACGGGCGCGTCCAGCACGAGCCGGCCTGGCGCGATGCCGGCGATGTTGACCACCGGCACCACGGCGCCGATCACCGCGGGGAACTGGCGCAGGCCGGCGGCGGCGAGGCGGTCGGCCGGCAGCGGCACGTCGGTGGCGCCGAAGTCGGCCTGGCCCGACGTGGCGAGCTCGATGCCCAGGCCCGAGCCGATGGGGTCGTAGCGCACGGACGTGCCGGTGGTCCGCTCGTAGGCCGCGGCCCAGGCCTCGTAGACCGGGGCCGGGAACGTGGCGCCGGCGCCGCGCAGGGCCGGGGCGGCCTGCGCGTTGCAGGCCCACGCGAGGGCCAGCATCAGCCATGGGCGGGGAAACTCGAACATGGGGGGAGTGTCCCGTCCCGTCATGGCGGCCGCATGACAATCGACACGCCCCTGTCACCGGGCACGGGCAAGCTGCCCCGCGCCGCCGGTCCCGTCCGACGCCTTCCTTCGAAAGACCTGCCTTGCCCGTTCGCATCCGTCCGCTGATCACGACCGTCGCGCTGGCCGCCGCCGTGCCGGCGTCGTTCGCCGCCCACCCGCTGCAGACAGAGGACACCGGCACGCAGGGCGCCGGGAACCTCGAGATCGAGAACGGGCTGTCGCGCACCCGGTACGCGTCGACGACGCAGACGGTCTACCAGCCGCAGCTGTCGCTGGGCCTGGCCACCACCCTCGATGCCATCGTGCAGCCCTCGTACGCGTGGCAGCACGTCGCGCAGGAACGCGCGTCCGGGCTGGGCGACACCAACGTCGATGCCAAATGGCGCTTCTGGGACAGCCATCCGCTGTCGCTCGCGATCCGCGGTGGCGTCGCCCTGGCCACCAACCAGGACGGACTGGGCCTGACGCACGGCAAGTCTTCCGAGCACGTGAAGCTGGCGCTGACCTGGGATCGCTCGCCGACGACGGTGCACGTCAACGTGGACACCACCTTCGTCCCGCGCGCCCCGGCCTCGCCCGCGCGGCGCGTGATGACCGGCGTGTCGGCCGCCGTGATGCAGCAGGTCGACGAACACCTGATCCTGACGGTCGACACCGGCTTCGCCCAGAGCCCGAATCCGCACAAGGCCTCGTGGCCCGGCACCGTGCTGGCCGGCGTCATCTGGACGGTGCGGCCGGGGCTGGACCTCGACCTGGGCTGGCAGCGCAGCGTCGACGATACGCCCGTCGCCCGCACCTGGCTGGCGGGGCTGACGTACCGGTTCGCGCTCTAGGAGTCTGCGCGGCAGCAGGCGGCTTCTGCCGCGCAGACTCCCAGGACCTGTTCAGCGATCGACCATCGCCATGCGCTCGGGCGAATAGCGCGGACCCTGCACCTTGCCGGGCGCCAGCGCCGCGCCGAGCGCCGCGAGCACGTCGGGTCCCAGGCGCAGGTCGGCGGCCGCCACGTTCTGCTCCAGCCACTTGCGGCGCTTGGTGCCGGGAATGGGCACGATGTCGTCGCCCTGCGCAAGCACCCACGCGAGCGCGACCTGGCCCGCCGTCGCGCCCAGGCGCTCGGCGATCTCGCGCACCTTGGCCGCGGCGGCGACGTTGGCGTCGAAGTTGGCGCCCTGGTAGCGCGGGTCGTCGTGGCGGAAGTCGTCCTCGGGCAGATCCTCCGCGCGCTGGACCTCGCCGGTGAGGAAGCCGCGTCCCAGCGGGCTGAACGGCACCAGGCCGATGCCCAGTTCGCGCAGCGTCGGGATGATCTCGGCCTCGAGGTTGCGTTCCCACAGCGAGTATTCGCTCTGCAGCGCGGTCACCGGATGCACGGCGTGCGCCCTGCGGATGTTGGCGACCCCGGCCTCCGACAGCCCGAAGAAGCGCACCTTGCCTTCCTTGACGAAGCGGCCCACGGTCTCGGCCACTTCCTCGACCGGCATGGCCGGGTCGATGCGGTGCTGGTAGAGCAGGTCGACGTGGTCGGTGCCCAGCCGTCGCAGCGAGCCTTCGAGCGCCTCGCGGATCTCGCCCGGCGTGCTCGCCCGGGCGCCGGGGATCTGCTTGCCGTCCTTGAACTTCCACGCGAACTTCGTCGCGATCGTCACCTCGTGGCGCCGCCCCTTGAGCGCCTTGCCCAGCAGGGCCTCGTTGGTCAGCGGGCCATAGACCTCGGCGGTGTCCAGGAAGTTGCAGCCCAGCTCGATCGCGCGGTGCAGCGTGGCGATCGACTCGGCCTCGTCGGCCGGCCCGTAGGACTGGCTCATGCCCATGCAGCCCAGGCCGATGGCCGAGACTTCCAGCCCCTGGCTGCCCAGCTTGCGTCGTTGCAGTGTCATCGTCGCTCCGTCGAGATTGGTTCGAGTCCGACTCTATGCCGGACGCGCACCACGGGCAGCGCGAGGGCACGGAAGGCGAGGAGGGCGTGGGGCCTTGCGCAGCGAGGGCAGAATCGCGGGCGCCATGCTGCTTTCCCTCGTCCTGGTCGCCGGCTTGTGGGCCGGCCTGCAGAACTCGCTCGCCGGCGGCGGCTCGTTCATCACGCTGCCCGCCCTGATCGTGTCGGGCATGTCGCCGCTGGCGGCCAACATCACGTCGACGGTGGCGCTGTTTCCCGGCCAGGTCACCTCGGGCCTGGCGGGCCGCAGCCTCGTTTCGGGCGTGGGCCGGCTGACCTTCCGCTGGCTGTTCGCGCTGAGCCTGGCCGGCGGCGCCGTCGGCGGCCTGCTGCTGCTGAACACGCCGCCGACGGTGTTCGCGCGCCTCGTGCCCTGGCTGGTGCTGTTCGCCACCACCGTGTTCGCGTGGGGCAGCTTCCGCCGCAAGCCGCTCGAAGGCTCCGCGCACATCGGCCCGGCAGCGGCCGGCTTCGCGCAGTTCCTGATCGGCATCTACGGCGGCTACTTCGGCGGCGGCATCGGCTTCCTGATGCTGGCCGCGCTGACCCTGGCCGGACTGTCGACGCGCAACGCCGGAGCGACGAAGAACGCGCTGGCCAGCGTGATGAACGCCGCGGCCGTCGTGCTGTTCGTGTTCTCGCCGCAGGTGCACTGGCTGCAGGCCGCGGCGCTCGGCGCGGGCGCGATCGTCGGAGGGCTTGCCGGTGCGTGGGCGCTCAAGCGCGTCAACGAACGGGCCTTGCGCATCGCGATCGTGTGCATCGGCGTGGCGTTGACGATCGGGTTGTTCCTGCGGCCGATTTGAGGCGACGAGCCTGCGCTTGCCGGGATGAGAGCGATCCGGACGGGTCAGCCACTGATGGGGTCAGGTCTTGAAAGTTGCGCGATGAAGCCTCGACGCTCTTGAAACGCCCCATCGCGCAACTTTCAAGACCTGACCCCATCTCGAAGGCCTGACACCGCGACACCTGGCACCGCGGCGCCCCGCATCAGACGTCGTACCGCAACACGATGTCCGACAAGGGCCGCGCGACGCAAGGCAGCACGAGGCCTTCGTCCTTCTCCTCGCGCGTCAACCCCGGCCACTCGATCTCGTACGCGATCGAGCCGCTCTGCAGCCGGCACAGGCAGGTGCGGCATGTCCCGTTGCGACAGGACGAGCGCATGGAGACCATCGCCCGCAAGCCCGCCTTCAACAGCGATTCGTCCGCTCGCGCCTCGAAAACCGACCCCGACGGCAGCAGTGTGACGGCGAACACTTGCGGCGAGCTCATTCCAGCGGCTCGAGCGACTGCAGCATCGTGGGGATCAGTTCGCTGACGGTGGGATGGATGTGCATGGTGCGCGAGATGGCGGTGTACGGCAGTCCGGCGGACATCACGTCCAGCAAGCCGTGGATCGCCTCGTCCGCCTCGATGCCCACCAGTGTCGCACCGAGGAGACGCTGGTCGTCCGCGTCCACCAGCGCCTCGAGGTAGCCGTCCGTCTCGCCGCGCTCGCGCGCCCGCCCGACGCGCGACATCGGCAGGTGCCCGACGAGCACGCGCCGGCCCGACGCCTTCGCCTCGGCGCGGGCCATGCCGATGCGCGCCAGCGGCGGATCCGTGTACAGCGCGTAGGCCGGCACGCGGTCGGTGACGCGGCGCGGATCGTCGTCCAGCAGGTTCGCGGCGACGATCTCGAAGTCGTTGTACGAGGTGTGCGTGAACGCGCCGCGGCCGTTGACGTCGCCCAGCGCCCAGATGCCGGGTACGTCGGTGCGCAACTGGTCGTCCACGCGCACGTGGCCGCGCGCGTCGCACGTGACGCCTGCGCGCGCGAGGTCCAGCGCCTCGGTATCGGGCCGGCGGCCGATGGCCACGAGCAGGTGGCTGCCGGCCAGGCGCCGTCCGTCGACGGTCAACGCGATGCCGGCGCCCTCGCGCGCCAGCGCAGTGGCATTCGCGCCGAAGCAAAAGCGCACGCCGTCGCGCTCAAGCACCGCCTGGATGACTCGCGCGGCCTCGTCGTCCTCGCGCGGCAGCAGGCGCGGGCCGTGCTCGATCACCGTCACGTCGCAGCCGAAGCGCGCATACACCTGGGCGTATTCGAGCGCGATGTAGCCGGCGCCCAGGATCACGAGGCGCGTGGGCAGCTCCTCCAGGCCCATCAGCGATTCGCTGGTCAGGAACGGCGCGCCGGACGCGGCGATCCAGTCGGGCACGACGGGCCGCGCGCCGGTGTTCAGGAAGATGCGCGGCGCCTGCAGCACGCGGTCGCCGACCTGCATCGTGTCGCGCCCGGTGAAGCGGGCCTGCCCGTGGATCACGTCGAGGTTGGCGGTGCCTTCGAACCAGCGACCCAGGCCGTCGCGCGAGGCCTGGACCACCTTCATCATGCGGTCGCGCACGGCGGCGTAGTCGATGCCCACCGGGCCGGCGATCGTCACGCCGAAGTCGGCCGCGTGGCGCGCCACCCACGCGGCGCGCGCGCTGGCCACCAGCGTCTTGGTGGGCGTGCAGCCGTTGTTGACGCAGGTGCCGCCGAATGGCCCGCGTTCGACGAGGGCGGTCCTCCAGCCGTGCCCGGCCAGGCGCACCGCCAGCGTCGGGCCGGCCTGGCCGGTGCCGATGACCAGCGCGTCGTAGGGGGAGGTCGTCATGGCGCGGGTCCTTTCGAATCGTTGGCGGCGGGGCGGTCGTCGATGAGCCACCAGGCGCACGCGGCGCTCGCGGCGGCCAGGGCGGCGGACACGAACATCACCGCGCGGATCACCTGCGCGGCCTCGTCGTCCTCGCGCGGCAGCAGGCGCGGGCCGTGCTCGATCACCGTCACCG